>JAXFTN010000102.1:0-5279 GCA_034176765.1 Bacilli bacterium
AAACATGGAAGATCGTCTAGAAGCGTCTATTAAAAGATTAGAAGAATTAGATAGACAATTAATGGATGATTCTACTTCTAAAGATCGTCGTTTATATCGTGATTTATCTGTTGAAAGAGCTAATTTAGAAGCTCCTGTTGAAAAATATTTAGAGTATAAAAAAGTTATTAGTGATAGAGAAGATGCTTTATTAATGACTAATGATAAAGATCCTGAAATATCAGAAATGGGAAAAGAAGAATATAAAGCTTTAGGAAAAAGAGCTGAAGAATTAATTGAAGAAATTAGAATTTTACTTTTACCAAAAGATCCTAATGATGATAAAAACATTATTGTTGAAATTAGAGGTGCTGTCGGTGGTGATGAAGCTGATTTATTTGCTGCTGACTTATTTAGAATGTATACTCGCTATGCCGAATCTCAAGGTTGGAAAATTCAACTAGTTGATGAAAATTCTTCTGGTTTAGGTGGTTTTTCTCTTGTCTCATTTACAGTTAAAGGTAAAGGAGTTTATTCTAAGTTAAAATTTGAATCTGGTGCACATAGAGTTCAACGTGTTCCAAAGACTGAAGCTCAAGGAAGAATTCATACTTCTGTTGCTACTGTTTTAGTAATGCCAGAAGCTGAAGAAGTTGATGTTGAAATTAATCCTGCTGATTTGCAAATTGATGTATATCGTTCTCAAGGTGCAGGTGGTCAAAATGTTAATAAAACTGACTCTGCAGTTCGTATTACTCATATTCCAACTGGTATTGTTGCTGCTTCTCAAATTGAAAAATCACAAATTCAAAATAGAGCACTTGCTATGGAAATGTTAAGAGCAAAAATTCTTGCAGCTAAAATTGCTGAACAAGAAGAAAAGATTGGTGCTGAACGTAAATTAAAAGTAGGTACTGGAGAAAGATCTGAAAAGATTAGAACTTACAATTATCCACAAAATCGAGTAACTGATCATCGAATTGGTTTTACAGTCCAAAAACTTGATAGAGTTATGGAAGGTGAACTTGATGAAATTATTCAAGCTTTGATGGATGAAGATCAAAAACAAAGAATGGCAGAAGGTAACTAAAATGACTAAAATTAAAGATGTTTATCAAGAATATTTAAAAAGAATTGAGAATACATCTATTGAAAAGTCATCATTTGATATTTTATTTGAAAATTTTCTAGGTTTTAAAAATCATGTAGAAGTTGAGTTACATGCTTTTGATGAAATAGAAGATTATACATTACTTAATGAACAATTTAATCGTTTGTTAAGTGGAGAACCAGTTCAATATATAATTAAAAAAGGTCATTTCTATGGGAATGACTTTTATGTTGATAATAGGGTTTTAATTCCACGTAACGAAACAGAAGAACTAATAGACTTAGTTATAAGAACAACTAGTAATTTATCTAATCCAGTAGTTTATGATATTTGCACAGGATCTGGATGTCTTGGAATAACTTATAAATTACATAAAGATGATGCTCTTGTTTACTTAAGTGATATATCAAAAGATGCTTTAGATGTAGCTAATAAAAACGCTAATGATTTACACGCAGATGTTAAATTCATTGAAAGTGATTTATTAAATAATTTTAAAAATACAAAAAAAGCAAATGTCATTATTTGTAATCCACCATATATTTCTTATGGTGAAAACATAGATGATATTGTATGGAATAATGAACCTCACTTAGCTTTAATCCCTCCAAGTGGAGATGGACTAGAAATGTATCGTAAGTTATTTAAAACATTATCAAAACATGTTCAAGATATGGCTTATTTATTTTTTGAGATTGGATGTACTCAAAAGCAAGGACTTACTAAATTAATTAAGGAATATTTACCTAATTCCAAATATTGTTTCCATATTGATATTAATGGAAAAGATCGAATCTTAGAAATTAGATATTCAAAATAAAATAGTTAATCAGTGACCAAGACTTGGCTCTGATTAACTATTTTTAATTATTCAACGATTGAATATGTTACATTACCTAATTCATCTACTACTTTTAAATATGTAGTGATTTCATTTGTTTGTTCGTTTTTAACTTTTAGATAAGTATTTTCTTGCTCTACATAAGTGTGGATTTTATATTCTTTTCCATTAACATTAAATTTAATTTTTTCTTTATTATCTTCAACTTCTTGTTTGAAAGAGAATTCTTCAACTTTCTTATTGTTTTCTACGATTTCATAAGAATATTTAACTTCTTTTTCATTATGTTCTACTTCTTCGCTACGAGTTGATTTAATATAACTTTTTTCATCTTCAGAAGTATATAGAATGAATTTTTCTTCTGTTTCTACCTCATTTTCCTCTTGTTCGTTTTCAACCTTTGTTTTGAATTTATATGTTGTTTCATCTTTAATTAGAAGACCAGCTCTAGTAGTTTCTTGTTCTACTTCTTCTTCATCCTGTTCAATTTCTTCTTTAGTATTGTAGTAAAGAATGACTTCTAGGTTTTCTTCTTCAGCAGAGGAATAAGTAATAATTTCTTTTGTTTGATATTCTTCTTTATCAGACTCAACAATATTTGAAGAATATTGATAATCAAAGTTTGCTAGTAATAAGTCGATTTCATCAAGAAGAGTAGATACTTCATTTTCTTTTTCATTTGCTAATTTCTTCATTCCTAAAGCAGAAGATGAAGATGCATTAACCATAAATGAAGTTGTTAATGCTTGATAACTAAATTGTTTTTCTGTTAATAAGTTAGAATTAGTTGATGGAGAGCAGCTAGCTAAACTAGCAGGTAATAGGGCAAGTAATGTTAAGTAAAGTGCTTTTTTCATAATTTAATTTTCCTTTCTACTTTATTTACAATTGAAGTAAGCATTTTGCTGGAATTATTTAAAATTCTTTTTTATAAAAATAAGTTGTATTATTGAAAGTTGTTCTAAATTCAATAGTTTCTAAGTTCAACATAATGTCGTTTATTACTTCTTCGCCAGTATTAACTGAAAAAATTATTTGATCATTAGAAGTTGATAATATTTCATATGCATAGTTTAGTTCTATTCCTTTAGATATTTCTATTTCAAGTTTTTTCTCAGCTTCTTCAATTTCAAAATTAATTTCTTCATATACAGAACCATTTTTTATATGTTTTAAAGAGTATTCATTTTCGTTAGTTTCAACTTCTTGTTCAATTTCAATGTAACTTGTAGAAGATTCAAAAATTTTCATTTTCGTTTTAATTTCATCATCATCTTTTTTAATAGTTATATCAATGTCAAATGTTTGATCATCTCTTTTAATTAAGCCATCGATATTTGTTTTTTTACCATTATGAATATTTTCATTATAGTAAATATAGAATGATGAAAATTGTAGACAATATTTATAATTCTTATTATCTGAATTTATTGGAGTATATGTTTCATAGGATGATAAATTAGTTACCATTGGAACATATGTATAAAACGTATCACATATTTGTTTAAATTGGTCATCTGTAAAATTTTCGTTTTCTTTATAAGAAATAGATGAAAGTCTTTTATTGTTGCGACTATTTTCAAAATTCTCATTATTAAGATAAGAAATACCTGCTAAAGCTTCAATAGTAGTCATATTTAATACTTTATTATTTAAAGGTATCTCATTGATTTTATTTAATTGATTATTTAAAACAATAGTAGTAGTAATAATTAATGCTGCACATGAAATTCCTAATGTAGAAAATTTAAAAATATTTGTAGTGAAAAAAGGACGTTTTTGATTTTTTGTTTCTAGAAAACGATTTAAAATCGTCGAAGATTTAGTTTTAATAACATAATCATCGGCTTCAATTTGAATTCTATTTTTAATTTCATTCTCATTCATCGAAAATCACCTAATCCTTTCTGTAATTTTTTTATAGCTTCACTATATTTATATGTCACTGTTCCTAGAGGAATTTTTAAATGCTTAGCAATTTCAATATGTTTCATATCGTTTATGCAATGAAGAATGACTATTTGATGTTCTTCTTCACTTAATAGAGTTCGCATTCTTTCAAGAATAATGTCGTTATCAATATGCGTTTTTGTTTCATCATAAGCAAAGTCATTATCATTTACTTCACTAGATTCTTTTTTCCTATCTTTATTTATTTTATTAATAGATAAGTTATGAGCTATTGTCAGTAAATAAGATAAAACTGATTTACTTAAATCTAATTTTGGCAACGTTTCTAGAAACTTAATATATACTTCTTGCATTATATCTTCTGCTTCATCGTATCTTTTTAAAATAGAATAGCACGCAAAGAAAACATTCTTTTTTGTTTTTTCATAAAAAGAATCAAAATAAGATAAGTTGTTGGCTTTCATTTCTTTTAATTCAAGAATATATTCTTCGTTCATTGATGCCTCCATTATATTTACAAATTGTATTTATAATTTGTTGGAAATATTTCAATATAATTATTATATATAAAAATTGTAATATTTCTATATCAACAATTTAAATTAATAACATTTTGTTTATGTTATAATCGTAAAGAAGGAGTTTTTTAAAATGGAAGATTTTAAACTTTATAATGGTGTTACAATTCCTGCCATTGGATTTGGAACATGGCAAGCAAAAAATGGTAAAGAAGCTTATCAAGCTTGTAGATGGGCCCTTGAAGCTGGTTATCGTCATATTGACACAGCTTTTGTTTATGGTAATGAGAAAAGTGTAGGTAAAGCAATTAGAGATTCTAAAATTAATAGAGAAGATATTTTTATTACAACAAAATGTCCTGCAAGTATCAAAACATATAAAGGTGCTAAAAAATATTTTAAAAAATCAATAAAACGCTTGGGTGTTAAATATGTTGATTTATATTTAATACATGCTCCTTGGCCATGGGATGAAGTTGGTAAAGATTGTAAAGAAGGAAACATTGAAGTTTGGAAAGCTTTTATTGAACTATATAACGAAGGAAAAGCTCGTAGTATTGGAGTGTCAAACTTTAGTGTAGATGATATTAAAAATATCGTTGACGCTACTTCTTTTAAACCTATGGTAAATCAAATAAGATATTTTATTTCTAATACTCAAGAAGAAATCACTTCATATTGTCAAGCAAATGATATTTTAGTTGAAGCTTATTCTCCTCTTGGAACTGGTGAAATAATCCATAATGAAATACTAGAAAAATTAGCAGCTAAATATAAAGTAAGTGTAGCTAAATTATGTATTAATTATTGTTTAAAGAAGAATACATTACCTCTACCAAAATCAGTTCATCAAGATAGAATTTATGATAATTTTAATGTTGAATTTAAGATTACAAAGAAAGATATGGAATATCTCGAT
>JAXFTN010000103.1:0-9258 GCA_034176765.1 Bacilli bacterium
CGTGTAGCTAACTCTAAACTTTTTGATGACATAATTCAGGTAATGGTTCCTAAGAAAACCAAAGTAACAGACTTAGTAAATTTAGTACGCGATTCCATTAATTGATGTTATTCATTATAAAAATTTAGAACATCATTATAAACTTCTTCTCGACCGATTTCATTTAAAATTTCATGACGCATACCTTTATATAATTTAATATTTGCTTTTTTATTTAATTTTTTATATTGGTTATATTTTTTAACAACACCTTTACCATATGAACCAACTGGGTCATCGCTACCTGCTATTAAGAATATAGGTAAACTAGATGGTATTCTTTTAACATTTTCATCCTCATGAATGCGATTTAATCCTTTAATAAATTCATAATAAAATCCTGGAGTACAGACATAACCACATCTAAAATCTTCAATATATTTTTTATTAGATTCATCATTAGTAGATAGCCAATCAAAATCTGTTTTAGGATTTTTGATTTTTTTATTATAAGAACCAAACATTAATTTATTCATAGTTTCATCTCTATAGCTATCACGATCATATTTTTTACAATGTGAAGAAGCTAAAGATAAAGCAATTTTAGCTCCAAAAGGTTTACAACTACTACCACAAATAACAACTTTTTCAATGGAATCACCATATAATTGAATAAACTCTTGAGAAACAAATGAACCCATTGAATGTGAGAATAAATAGACTGGCTTTTTTGTGGAAGCCTTAATAAATTCTACTTCTTCATGAACCATTTCAACGGCTTTTAAAAAACCGTCTTTTGGCCATACACCACATTGATCTTCTGTTTCAGCATTTAAACCTTGACCATAATGATCAATACAATATACATTGAAACCATTAGAATTTAAAAAGAGGGCAAATTCATCATAGCGATAGGAAGATTCAGCCATACCAGTAACGATTACAACATTTTTCTTGTTACCTCTTTTGAGCCATTTACAACCTTTCATGACCTTTCCATCGCTTAATGTTAAGTCAAATAAATCGTACATGTTTTTTTCTCCTTATTTATTTTTTAATTGTTTATTATATTTTATCACTTTTATGTTTAGAAAAGAAATGTTTTCCTATATAATAAGGAAAGAAAGTAGGAAATTCTATGAAAGTATTAACAAAAGAAGACATAAATAACATTTCTCATTGGCTATTTAGTAATGGTCGTGATGTTGATGTTGCTCGTTATAATTGTTTATTTTATAAAGATCCAAAAGAATTAGTATTAAGTGCTATAACTTTATATCAAAATGAAGATGGTGGATTTGGTAAAGGTATTGAACCTGATTTACAAAATCAAAATTCTAATGTTATTGCAACAGCAACTGTTTTAGAAATATTACAAGAGTGTTCTTTTAAATATGATGCAGATGATGAATTCTTTAATGAAATTATTACTTCTTGTATGAAATGGCTTTATAATAAAGCTCCTTCTTTTGAAAATAGATGGACATCAATTGTTCGTGAAAATAATGATTTCCCATGTGCTGAGTGGTGGAAATATAAAGATGAAAAATATGCAACAATGCCTTTTTATCCTACACCTAGTTTAATTGGTCAGACATTATTATTTACTTCACCTACTAGTTCATATTATCAAAAAGCAGAAAAATTATTAGTTTCTGTTCTTAAACAATATTTTACAACTAATGTCTCAGATAAATATTCATTACATAGTTTTTATTTATTATTTAAAGCATTAAAAGAAATAAACTATAGTAATGACTTTATTGAAGAGTGCTATGAAAAATGGTTGCAAGATGTAAATTATGCTTTAACTAGAGATAAGGAAAAATTCTCTAGTCCTAGTTCTTGTTTAATCTTTGACATTGTTGATGATGATTCATTATTAAAAGGAATGTTTCACGAAGAAATTGAAGCTAATCTAGATTATATAATTGATAGTCGTACTAATACTGGTATGTGGATTCCTAATTGGAAATGGGGAAATAATGATCCATATTATGATATAGCTTGTATTTTATGGGCTTCACATTTAGCAGTTAAAAATTTGAAAATTTTATATCACTTTGATAGATTAGAAAAAGAAGTATTTGATGAATAGAAGGTAGACTTATGGAAATAAAACAGTTTGTATTAGAACAAAAAGAAAAAATTAAAAATGAAGTAGAATCTTTAAAAGTTAAACCTTGTATGATGATTATTCAAGTCAATGAAGATGCAGCAAGTAATGCTTATATTAAAGGAAAAATTAAAGACTGCAATGAAGTAGGAATTAATTGTATTTTAAATAAACTTCCTTTAGACATAACTCAAGAAGATTTGTTAAAAGAAATAGAAAAAGCAAATAATGATAAATCAATTAATGGTCTAATAGTTCAAATGCCATTACCAAGACATATCAATGAAGAAGTTATTAAATTAGCTGTTAATCCTAAAAAAGATATTGATGGTTTCCATCCTTTATCATCCTTTGTTGCATGTACACCAAAAGGAATTATCACTTACTTGAAAGCAGAAGGTATTGATTTTAATTCTAAAAATGCAGTTGTAATAGGAAGAAGTAATATTGTTGGTAAACCTTTGGCAAAACTATTAACAAGTTTAAATTGCAATACAACGGTTTTACATTCTAGAACAACAAAAGAAGATATGGACTTTTATTTAAGACATGCTGACATTGTTTGTGTAGCTGTCGGTAGAAAATGGTTCTTAAATAAAGAAACAAATCTAAAACCATCTGCAGTCGTAGTTGATGTTGGTATTAATAGAGAAGATGGTAAACTATATGGAGATTGTCAAGAAGGACTAAATGTTTTTATTCAAACTCCTGTTCCTGGTGGCGTTGGTTTACTTACTAGATTGAGTTTATTAGAAAATTTAATGGAGGCTTATAAAAATGGAATTTAAAATTGAAAATACAAATGTTTATGGATTAGAGTTTGCTGTTAAAGCATCAGGCAATCCAATGCGTACAGTTTTAGATAAAAGTGAAGTAACTGAAAAAGATATGTCGAGAGCTACTAAACTTGGTTCTTGTAAAGGTGGAGAAGGACACGATAACTTTTTAAAAGGAGTTATTGTTCAATTCGATGTAACAGCACCTCTTTATTGGTGGAAGCAAGCTCAAAGATATCATTGGTTTGATTTTGTATCTAGCCAATCTACAATGCATTCATTATTAAAGTTTGATGTTGAAAGTCAATGTGTTAGCACAACATCTCCAAAAGTTTTAGCTATTATTGATAAAATGATAAAGAAGTATAAATCTTTAAAAGATGATGATCCAACTAAAGCCGAAAGATGGCAAGAAATTGTTTCTTCGCTTCCTTGTGGATTCTGTCTTGGAGCATCTATGACTACTAACTATCAACAATTAAAAACGATGTATTACCAAAGACGTTATCATAAATTAAAGGAGTGGAGAGTCTTCTGCGAATGGTGTGAAAGCCTTCCTGAATTTAAAAATATCGTTCTTGGAAATCAAGAAAAATAGTTAATTATTAAATTTTATTATATTTAAAGATCAGAAAATTAAATTTGGTTTTCTGGTCTTTTTTTCTATTTATTGCATTCCTTTAAGACATAAAAACCAGGGACACTTCTATTGACATTTAATTTTATTAGTAGTAAATTAGTCAAAGAAAGGAAGTGTTACTATGGCTAGAAAAGCTCGTGAGATTAGTCCTATTGGTTATTATTCAATTAGACTTAGAACTGATACTTGTCAATTTAGTCAAGAAGATCGTATGTTAATGCTTGACACATTAGAGGCAAATAGTGATATTTGTGGCGTTTTGGCATACTTACTTTTACCTACTATTATGTGCTTTGTTATCAAAGTTTATGATGTTAACATTTCAACATTAATGCGTAAAGTTCTTGCTAAATATATTGTCAGTTATAAAAAGGTCCATGAAAATACACCAAAAGAAATTTTTAAAGATCGTTTTATTTCATCTGCTGCTCATGAGATTAAAGATGTTTTTTCTTACATTGGTAAACTTCATAATCTAGGTTATTTAGGTGACATTTCTATTTCAAGTTGCAGTAATTATTTTTATAATGTGTACATTGATTTATCTTTCTTTAACGAGTTTTGTAGTTCAAAGGAAGAATTTGCACGTAAATGTAATTTAATTAATTACGAAGCAATTACCCGTAAAGTAAGTGATGAAGATATCAAAAATTATCTAACTAATGTTTATAAAGTTAGTGTCGATAATATTAAGAATATGCCTAAAAATACAATTGTTGAGATGTTAACAGGTGTAGTTGAATTCACTGATGCTTCATCAGCTCAAATCAAACGTATTACTAAGTTACCTGTCAATTTCTTACATAAAACTAAAAAAGAAATTATTATTAGTAAAATCTTAAAGAATAAAGGAAAGTTAAAAGATGAGTAGACTATCGCCAAAAGCAGCAAAAATCGTGATATGGTCCACAATTGGTGCTACTGGTGCTCTTTCTGGTGGTGGAATTGGTGGAATTATCGCTCACAATGTTATAAAAAATAAAACTCCACAAATGGAGGAAATAGATATATCTCAACTTGTTGATGATAATAAAGATTTAGATGCTAGATATGAATCATGGATTAGTGAACATACATATTCAGAAGATTTATCTAGTGAATTTACAGCAGTTGAAATGCTTCAAATTGGTTTTTCACTTTTAGAAGCAAGTAATGAATATGCAATTGAAAGCACTGGCTATTTAACAACTCACGCTGGCATTGAACAAGAACAATTTATTACATCAGCTAAAGTTCGTAAAAATGATTTATTTTTCAATGAATCTAATTCGAAGAATAATGGTGGAATGGTTAAAATGGAAATAGGCTCCCGTTATTTATATTCGGGTTCTACTATTGATTCATATGAAAGAGCAAGTTTGTATGTTGCAAAAGGCAAATATGTTCACTCAACGTATAACAATAAAATCATTCAATCATATTCAACAGATGAATTTAAATCTATAAATGCATGTGATATTACTGATCCTTGTATTTACTTTATTAGTTCAAAAACTATTGATTCTAGTGAACAATATACTCCTGTTGTCTCTAAGGAAAATAGTACTTATACATTTAATGTAAGATTCACCTACAAAGCATGTGGTGACTACATGAAACAAATTGTTAATACAAGTGATGGAAAGGTATCTAAAGTTACAAACTTTAAATATACAGATTGGAAAGTTGTTCTTGGAGAAAACTTATTACCAATATCGATTGATATAGATGAAGAGTATGTTACAAAAGCTCTTGGTATTAATGCTACATGTCATAATGAAATGTCTCAAAAATTTTATTATGATAATATCTCAATTCCTGAATTAAATGAACCTTATATATTAAAGGAGGAAATGTAAATGAAAAAAGTATTATTATATGCTTTATCATATATTGGTATTACAGCAGTAGTGGCTACTTCAGTTGCTGTTGTTGTTCCAGCTATTACTGATACTAGTAGTAGTTTACCTAATAATAGTACCCCAGAGAATCCTGATAATAATGGTGATATTTCAAATGAAGATCCTGATGAAGAAGAAATTGAAATAGAACCTGAAGTTCCACCAACAGAGATGGAATTATTCATGAATCATTTAATGGGTATTAAGTATGCTGATATTGAAACTTTAACTATTAATATTGCTGATGCTAATGCTAATGAATATAATTTAACATTAACTGATTCTTATTTAACAGTCGATATTGAATCATTAGTGTTTGCTTTTGAAGGACATTTAAATGTAAATGCTGTTGGTTTAAATTTAGATTTTAATGTTTCATTTATTGATAACGTTGTTTACTTAGAAGCAATTGATCCTTCTAAAAATGTTGACTATTTATTAAGAGGTAAAATTTCTACTAATGATTTGATGAATGGTATTACATCCTTATTACCTGTATTTGGAGTAGAAATGCCTTCTCTAGATTTTGATATGGGTAGTCTAGATTTACAAGGTATGATGATGGATTTAATGGGTATGACTTTTGCTCCTTGCGAAGGTTCACCTTATAAAAAAGGTACATTTAATCTATTAGATATGGTAAATATAGATTTCTATGTTGACGTACAAGGAGAAGATTTTGATAAAACAGTAACACTAAAACAATTAGGTGTTGAAAATCTAGAAATCGGTGGCATGACTATTGATGTCTTTGCTAATGCTGAAATTAAGAGTGATGAAAAAGTTCTTGAATCTCCAGAAAATGGAGAAAAAGAATATCCAGATTATTCTAGATTCTTCAATATAATTGATAATGCATTTAATTTAATCAAACAAAAACAATTTGATTTATCATTAGACGCTATTGTTACAAAGAATAATGAAGAATTCTTAAACGTAGATTTAGATACTATCTTTGATATTGAAAATGTCGATGTTTACGCAAATGGTAATCTATCATTTGCTAACAATGATTTATCATTGATGGCTCGTTATGACACAAATGGTGATGCTTACTTTAATTTAAATGATGGCCTAGTAAAGGGTCGTTTACCTCAAGCTACGATCACAACTATTCTTGATTTAATAAAAGAAAAAACTGGAAATGATTCAATGGCTTCTGTAACTGAAGCATTTGCTGATATTTCTAATAATGAAATTGTTCAAGAAATTTTGAGTGGTAATTATGAAAAAGTTCAAGCTTTCTTAGATCAAATTGAAATGAAAGATAATGCTATTAACATTAGATTCAATCCTTCAGTACTTGGACTATCAGGACAAAATGGATTAATTTCTCTTGATGTTACTAATAATTCATTAAATGGTATTTATTTAGAAGGTTTAGCTTATTATAACGAAAAAGATGATACAACTTATGGTATTACATTAACTTTAAAAGTAAATGAATTCACTGAAATGCCAGTTGTTAACGCTCAAGAATATCCAGATTATACAGTTGCTTATAATATCTTTGATGAGATTATGCAACTTACAACTGAAACTCAATTTGCTCTAGACTTAGATGTTGCTATTGCTAATATTGATGAATTAGGTCAAGAAACTGCAACAACAATGTCTATTAAAGGAAAAGCTCAAGTTGACCTAACAGATTTAAATAATCCTGAGAATCCAACTAGTACTTATGGATTAAAATTATTCGCTCAAGTTGAAATGGTTGTTACAGCATTTAGTTCTAAGACTCATTTAGTAACAATGCAAATTGTAAATGATGTCGTATACTTAAGTTATACAACTCAAGGAAGTGCTGATACTTTATCTTTCTTTATTGAGATTGGTACTATTAGAGAAATTACTAATACTTTAATGGAATTCTTACAATTAGCTGGACAAGGTCAAACTGAAAATGGATTCATCCAAAATAAAATCAACGATTTAATTAATTCAATCTCTTCTGGAAACTTAATTAATATGAATGCTTTAAGTATTAATACATTAAAAGAGTTAACAGTAGATGATGTTAATAACTCAATATTTGTAAGTGTTGATGGATCATTTATTAATTTGAATACTGATATAAATCTATTTATTAGCCATAATGAAGCAGGAAGATTAAAACTTGAAGTCACTGACTTCATCAACGGCAAAGATATAGTTGATATTGCTCTATCTTTAGGAGAACATAATGCTGATTTATATACAATTGATAGTGGCATTACTTATTATGACTTCAATACACTAAAATTCTTAATTCAATTTGGATTAAATAATATTGAACAAAAGTATTATCATATTGAGGGTACAGTTTCATTAGATATGAAAATTATTGGTATTAATTTTGTTAAAGAAACTATTGGACTTGATGCAAAAATATGGTTAGATGAAAACAATCAAATTATTGCAAAAGTTAGTTTGATTGATATACCAAGAATTAAATATAATTTAGTATTTGCTGAGTATTCAACATACGCTGATAAATATACATGTAATGCAGATTCAAGTTATAAGCAAAATAATGTTGGTACAGCAGATTGCGATATATACATTAAAGATGGTAATGTATACATTGAAAGAACTAATAATATTGAATTTAAAAAACCTTTTAGTACCAAAAAAATTAATGAATTATGTACTAGACAAGTTATTACTGATGTAAATACATTTACTGCTAACATGGGTGATTATTTCATGGAAACTATCTTAGATTTCTCTGATAATATTAAAAAATTAATCGCAGATAATTCATCAGGATCTTCGGATGTTAGTGAAATGTCTTTTGAAAGTTTATTAACTAGATATCTTTGTGAAGATACAGCATCAGGAGATAAATTATGGACATTAGGAGTAAATATTAATGCATTACTAGGTGGAAATACATTCGGAAATACTACATTAGTATTAGGTTCATCAGGTGATCATTTATCTACAATAAAAGTTAATACTTCCATTGTTTCAATTATTCACATTGGAGTAGAAGCTTCATTAACAGATTATGGTGTAGCTTTATCAAGTGAAGAAGAAACAGCTATTCTAAATAAGATTAGTTCCTTCCAACCATTAGCTTATACATTTAATGAAGCATTAGGTGAGACAAGTTCTCACGCAAGAGCTTAAAAATAGAAAGACACGTTTTATTAAAAGCGTGTCTTTTGTTTTTTTAAATTACATATTATTCCAACTTAATTTTTATTTTCTTTATCATCTTCAATAATTTTTTCTTCTACAATATCTGCTTCAATTGTTGAATCTTGAATTGAAGAACTATCACTTGAAGAAGATTCAAAGTTATCTCGATGCTTTCCAAATGTTGTTTGAAAATCAATTGTGTCCCCATTTTTATTAAAGAATTTAATAAATAGATCAAGCGCAAATAAAATAATAATTCCTGAAATCAAGTAGCCTACTAAGCTTTGGTATTTATCTTGAAATACTGCAAAGATAATGATTCCTGATAAAACAAAATATACAATACTTTCAATAATTGGTGTTGTTGGTTTCTTATTAATCGAACGATAAAAGGAGATTGTGCTGAGTTTACCTATGCCTAATATAAATAAAATGATACCAACAATTAACATAATCCATTGTATGATAAATCTCCAACCTAGAATTACTAGAACTCCAACAAAGATTAATGTTAAAGGAAAATAAGATGGAATATAGTCTTTATTAATGAAAGCACTAATCCATATAACAATACCATGTATTATGATGAAGGCACCAACGATTAAAGCAAAATAATTAGCAAGATGACTAGGAAAGATAAATCCTAAAACACCTATAATAAGTGCTAAAATGCCATAAAATAATTTAAGAAATCTTTTAGTTTTCATTTTTATACCTCCATAATTATTATACATTACTTACGAA
>JAXFTN010000104.1:0-5434 GCA_034176765.1 Bacilli bacterium
GTTAGAATTTTTTTATAAGTATAAAAATTAATAAAAAAATTTATCTTTGCGCATTTAATAAAATGTGGAGAAATCCATAAATTAGTTTATAGAAAGGACAAATAAGATATTTTCTATGCAATATGGAATGTTAAATGAATATAAAATTATTGAAGCAATAAATGAAAAGAAATTCATTGAATTAAATAAGCATTGGCAAGCAATTATAAAAAATATACTATTTAAAAATATTGATATTGAAGATGATAGTATAATCATAGCATATAAATGTGAAAACTATATTAAACCAGATATTGCGATAATGATAGGAGATGTTACTAAATTCATAAGTATTAAATTAGGAGATCGCTGTACTATGCATCAAGAAAGTATTTCAACATTTATGGAACTTTTAAAATCATATAACATAAGTGAAGAAACTATTGAAACTCTTTTATTGTTCTTATATGGAGATGGTACAACGGATGGAACTGGAGAACATCGATTTTCTACACGTGATTTAGTTGATAGTCTATATGAAAGATTGATTTTAGCTAATGAAGAATTAAATTCTAATAAAAAATTAGTACGAAAAGTAATTGAACGTTGTGTATTTGAAGGAGTGGATTATGAAAAAGATTCAGCTACTTTTTTATATCATGGTAACAAGGATAAGGGTATAATGTGTAGTGATAAGGAAATAATAAAGTTTGGTTTATGGAAGCCAATGAAATGGATGTTTATGCCTCATATCGGACCATTAGTTATAACCCCATATCTTCGTGATATTAATAATGTAAGTAAAAACCAATATAAAAGAGACTATGTAAATCTAACTTGGCGAGATTTAGGGAAACATATGGAACTTATACAAAAATTTGACCGTCAAGATAATGAATTAAAGGCTAAGTGTTATCAAAATAATCCAAAATTAAATAAAGAGACTTAGTCTCTTTTTTTTCCAATAAAATTTATGTATAAAATGTATACATAGTAATGAATATTTATTGTATTTAGAAATTCATTATTTTATTATATAAATGATATTAAGTATAGATATTTATTATAAAAGTATCGGAGGTATGTTTTATGCTGTATACAGTTATAATTACGACAATTGTGATATGTCTTGTAAGTTTAATCTTATTGAAAAAATATAATAATAATAAATTAAAACTTTTTGAAAGAATATTAACTTTTATTCTTATAGCTGTATCATTAACAAGATTTTTTACAAACGAAGCTCTTTTATCTCATTGTGTTGATTATATAGATTCTATTAATAAACCATATTCTAATTTTGTTGGTATATTTTCTGCTCTTTTAATATGGCTTAATATTTCTATTGTGATTTTGATAATATTAAGGTCTTTTTATCATTTTAAAGTTTTAAATAATATTGTAAAGTTTATAGCTCCATTTATTATTTTGTTAACAATAGGTTTTTATTATCCTATAATCGGTTTATTAAAAGGTACTTATAACATAAATGTTTTTAGTATATCTTATGCAATTGAATTAGGAATATCTGTTGTTTTATTAGTAAAATATTGGCTTGATGATTATTCCATAAGAATGGGCTATAAGGATGTTTTAAAATTTATTGGTATTTTCTTACTTATGAATTTTGCTACAATGCCTGCTTATTGGTTAGGTTATACATTTGGTTATGTCCGTGGTTCAATTATAATTCTTGATTTTTCTATGTATCATAGAATGTTTTTATACCTCGGTATTGCAATTCCTTTTTTCCTTTATTTTACATTAAGAAATAAACCACAAGATATTATTAATTTTGCTTTAACTTTTATTAGTGTTGGAACTTTTACTGTATTCTTTACAAGATATAGTGTTGATTCATTTTTAGAACCATGGTCTTGGCCATGGCACTTATGTAATACTGCAATGCTTATTCTACCTATATGTATTATCTTTAAAACCAAAAGATTTTTCTATTTTACAATTTTTATTAATGTAGCTGGTGCTTTATTAGCTATGTTAATGCCTAATTATGATGAAACAGCAAATCTATTTAGTTATTTTATTATTAATTTCTGGTATAACCACTGGATTGCTTTCTTCATGCCAATTTTATGTATAGCATTAAAACTTTTTGAAAGACCGAAAATTAAGCAGTTCTATTATTCTTTAATTTTCTTCTTCTGTTACTATGCATTAATGATGTTTTTAAATGTCTACTTCACTGCTATTGGACATCCAACTGATTTCTTCTTTATAAATTCTGATTTTATTGCCGATAAACTTGGCGATTGGGCAGTAAGGCTATTTAATAAAACAATGGTAATAACACTCAAAAGTGGATTGCAGTTAGTTTTCCATACATGGTATCAACTTACATATTTTGTTGTTTATATATTGATTTCCTTAGGATGCTGGTTCTGTTACACATTAGGATTTGATATAGCAGATAGACATTATGAGTTACATTTGAAATTACACGCTATTAAAGTTGATAGATTAGCACTAGAAAGTGCATTAAATGGAAGGAGTATTGATCAACCTATGAATGAAAACGCTGGTATTAAATTTGAATTAAAAGATTTTTCAAAAAAATATGCTTCAAGTAAAGTTTATGCTGTACAACATGCAAATCTTGAAGTACATGGTGGTGAAATATTTGGTTTCTTAGGTCCTAATGGTGCTGGAAAATCTACAATTATTAAATCTACAGTTGGAATTCAACCAATTTCTGAAGGAGCAATTGAAATCTGTGGATATGATGTAAAAAAACAACCAATTATGGCAAAAAGACAAATTGGTTTTGTTCCTGATCATTATGCGTTGTATGAACAATTATCAGGCCGTGAGTATATTAATTATATTGCTGATATTTATGAAGTTAGTAAAGAAGACCGTGATGCAAGAATGGCTAAATATATTAGTCTATTCCAAATGGAAACACAAATTGATAATAAAATTAAAACATACTCACATGGTATGAAACAAAAAATCACTATTATGGCTGCTTTAATTCATAATCCTAAAGTATGGATTCTTGATGAACCACTAACAGGACTTGATCCTACTTCTATTTATCAAGTTAAAGAATGTATGAAAGAACATGCGAAAGCAGGTAATATTGTATTCTTCTCATCTCATATTATTGATATAGTCGAAAAATTGTGTGAACGTATAGCGATAATTAAAAAAGGTGAAATACAATGTGTAAAAACTGTTAAACAAATAGAAAAAAGTGGAAAAACTCTTGAACAATTCTATCTAGATACAATTGGTGAAAAATTAGAGGATAAGTAATATGAAGAAGTTTTTTGCTTTAATAGGAATGCAGCTTCGTGATAAAGTCGATTTATCGTGGACACATTCAGCCAAAGAAATTATAAAAAAGATTGTATTTAGTGTTGTTCGATTTACTCTTGTATTTGCTTTTGTATATGCATTACTTTATGTTGGAAAACAATTTAGCGTTTTCTTTTATAGTGAATCATTAAGGGTATCTATATTAATTATTACGATAATGTTTTTCTTGTCATTAATATCTTGTACAGTTGGTATTACACAAAGTCTATATTTCAATCAAGATAATAAAGTTTTAGTTACCTTACCGATGTCTGGAATTAGCTTATTTTTATCAAAATTAATCATTTTTTACATAGAAGAATTAAAAAAAGCAATGCTTTTTACTATTCCAATTATCCTTGCTTGTTTTATCTTTTGTAATGATTATATTTCAATAGCTACTTATTTTTGGATGATTATTCCTATTTTAATATATATCGCATTACCAGTTTTATTAGGCTCTTTACTTTCGATTGTTGGTATGTTTATTAAACGATTATTTGATAGATTGCCTATTATACAAGGAATAATAATTGTAGGTGTTGTTGTTGGATTTGTTTTTGTAGGTGTTAAATTAATTAATTTAATTCCTGAAAATATTAATTTACTTGAACAATGGGGCCAAATGAGAGCTGCAATTCGTGACTTTTTACTTAACACAGAAAATAAAATGGTTGTTTTCTCACAATTTGTTTATTCTTTAACAGGTGAATTAACAGCTAGTGGAACATATCGTATAAATGCTATTTCATTATTAAAAGTTAGTATTTTATTTGTATCTGTTGCTATACTATTTGGAATTGTATTATTAATTATTAAGCCAATATATTTTTACATGATGACAAAAAGTTTTGAATTTGAAAAAAAACTTTTTGACAAAAGTAAGAAAAATCACGTATATCCAAGATGGATTTCATTTATTATTAAAGAACTTAAATTAAAATTAAGAAATGTTAAATTTTATACAACTTATGTTGTTGCTTATATTGTAATTCCTATCTTAATTTTGTTATTAAATAAAATGTTTTTTGCAATGTCAACAAATATGAGAGGAACATATTTGTCTTTCTTCTTTAATTTCTTATTAATCACACTTCCACTTTTAGCTTCAAATAGTAAAATTGCTACAGAATTTTCTGAAGAAGGTCGTGCTGCTTACATTAAAAAGACGAAACCAATAAGTGTATATTGGGCATTATCTTGTAAATTTATTCTTAATGTTTTACTAGTATTGCCATCAATAATTACAAGTTGTTGTATTGTTGGTATATTTAGTGATTTAACATGGTTACATATGGTTTTCATTACTATAGGTATTATTTTATTAGATTATGCTCATATACTAATTTCGGCTCGTTTAGATTTATCTAATCCACAAAACGAACAATATGCAACATTAGGATCTACTATAAATAATCCAAATGAAAATAAGTCAACTGTATTTGCATTTATCATGTCATTTGTTTTTGCTTTTATATGTTTATTCTTTTTAAATGAAAGCAATAAATATACAAATGATTTTTTGAGAGGTTCTCTTCAAATATGCTTTATTTGTTTAATTATTTTTGTTTGTAATTTATACATGTATATCGTCAACATCAAAGCATATTATTACGAAAAGTAGGTGATATAATGAAAAAATCAGTTATCTTAATTATTTCAGTTATTTATATTTTAGCTCTTGTTTTTGTTGGAACGAGTTTAAAACTTGCTGTTTATAATCCAGTTGTCTATGTTACTGACATTGAAGTTTTAAATGATGATTATGTTGAGTATACAGAAGAAAATCAAATAGAAGATTATAAAGGATATATTAAGCAAAAATGGACAGATGGCTTAAAGATTGAATTAAAATGTCGTGCTAAACCATATGATGCTACTAATGTTGCATTAAATTATGCATACGATCCTACTGTCACATTTGCTACATTTGAAAATACTTCTGATAACTCATTGATTATAAGTTTTATTAAAGGAGGCGAAGTACCTGTTACTGTACGCGCAGCAGATGGAAGTGGAATTGAAATAACAGTAAATATTATTGCTCAAAGAAAAATTATTGTTTAGTTTCTTAAAAATTTTAAAATTTATACAAATAATTATTGTCATATAACGTATAAATTATGTATTAGGAGGT
>JAXFTN010000105.1:0-4298 GCA_034176765.1 Bacilli bacterium
ATAATCTCTTTGTTCTAGGTTACCTTCGCTTTTTAGTGCAGTAAATTTGTACTTATCAATTGCATCACTTGCATTAGAAATTAGTTCTCTTAAAAATATTTCGTTGTTACTATAAATGGAATTAACCATTAAATTTAATAATTCTTTTGATTCAGTTTGAAACTCTTTTGTTTCTTTCATAATTTGTTCCTCCTTTGCTGAACACATATTATTATAACACCAATTTTAGCACTGTAAAGTATTGAGTGCTAATAATTCATAAATATTCTTTGACACTTTAATTTTTTTGTATAATTCTTTAGAAATTTTTATTAATATAATTTAATGAATATAATAAAACATAATAATTCAAAAATATGTCGAATTTTTGTAATTTTTGCTTGTATAATATTGGAAAAATATAGTAAAAGAGTATAATATTATATATATAAAAAGGAGAATGTTATGAAAGGTATTTTAGTTGAAACATCTGCTCGTCATGTTCATGTTACTGAAGAATCTTTAAAAATCTTATTTGGTGCAGATGCAAAGTTATCAGTTAAAAAAGAATTATCACAACCTGGTCAATATGCTTCAAATGAAAAAGTTGATCTTGTTGGACCAAAAAATATAATTAAAGGAGTTTCTATTTTAGGACCAGTTCGTGGAGCTGATCAAGTAGAAGTTTCTTTAACAGATGCAAGAACATTAGGTGTTGTTGCTCCAGTACGTGAATCTGGTGATATCGCTTCTAGTGGCGCTTGTAAATTAGTTGGACCATGTGGTGAAGTTGAACTTAAAGAAGGAGTTATTGCAGCAAAAAGACATATTCATATGACACCTGCAGATGCTGCTGAATTTGGTGTTTGTGATAAAGAAATAGTTAGTGTTAAAGTTGAAAGTGCAAATGGAAGATCACTTGTATTTGGTGATGTTGTTGTTCGTGTTTCAGAAAAATTTGCATTAGCTATGCACGTAGATACAGATGAAAGTAACGCAGCTGGATTATCTGGCGTCGTGTATGGAGAAATTGTTAAATAATTATGGAAACTTATATTTATAAACCTAATGGAGTTTGCTCAAGAGAAATGCAAATTACTTATGATGGTGACACATTAATTGATTTACAAGTTATTGGTGGCTGCAACGGTAATTTAAAAGGTATTGGTAAACTTGTTCAAGGTATGAAATTAGAAGAAGTTGCTAAAAGATTAGAAGGTGTTACATGTGGTATGAAACAAACATCTTGTCCTGATCAATTATCTAAAGCAATAAAAGAAATTTTAAAAAAGTAATCTACGTATAAAAAAGTTCATTTATCTCATACTTTATAGTAGGTGATAATATGAAAACAAAAAAGAAAAAAGAACAATTTGAAATTGCCAAAGTATTGTTTGAAATGGGAATGGATTTTGATGTAATTGAAAATATATCTGGTATTAGTCCTTCTGAATTATTATTACTTCAAGCAAATTTAGTTGACTTTGAAAAAGATGATATAGATAATAAAAAGACAAGCAATAAAAATAAAAAGATTAAGGAATAATGAAAATTACTCCTTAATTAAATATTAGGAGGAAATTTTTATGGAAAAAATTTTATTTACAAGTGAATCAGTAAGTGAAGGTCACCCAGATAAAATATGTGATCAAATTAGTGATGCTATTTTAGATGCTTGTTTATCAATTGATGAACACGCTCATGTAGCTTGTGAATGTTACATTACAACTAATTATGTTCTTGTTGGTGGTGAAATCACATGTTCCCGTCATCCTAATTATGAATATATTGTAAGAGATACACTAAAAAGAATCGGTTATACTTCAAGTGATATAGGTATCGATTGTAATAAATGTATTGTTGATATTAAAATTCACCAACAAAGTCCTGATATTGCACAAGGGGTTGTACGTGGTGAAATCTTCCAACAAGGTGCAGGTGACCAAGGTATTATGTTTGGTTATGCAAGTGATGAAAGTGAAGGCTTTATGCCATTAGGTATTGTTATAGCTCATAAACTTGTTCGTTTAGCTTCAATGCTAAGAAAAAATGGTAGCTTTCAAGATGCAAGACCAGATATGAAATCACAAGTCACAATTGATTATACTGATCCTGAAAGAATTCGTATTGATACTATTTTAATGTCTGTTCAACACAGTCCAAACTATAATGAAAAAGAATTTAAGTCATTTATTGTCAATAGTATTATGAAACCAGTTGCTGAATCATTTGGTTTAAATACTGATTTTGTCGCATTGATTAATCCAACAGGAAGATTCTCAATTGGTGGTCCTGCAGGAGATACTGGTTTAACTGGCCGTAAGATTATTGTTGATACTTATGGTGGTAGTGCTCGTCATGGTGGAGGAGCTTTCTCTGGAAAAGATCCATCAAAAGTAGACCGTTCAGGTGCATATATGGCTCGTTATATTGCTAAAAACTTAGTTGCAGCTGGTATTGCTCAACGTATGGAAGTTCAATTGAGTTATGCTATTGGTGTTGCAGAACCTATTTCAATTGCAATTGAAACATTTGATACAGCGATTTATGATAATGAATCAATTTTGAGATGTATTAAAGAGGTATTTGACTGTAGACCAGGTGCAATTATTGAAAACTTCCATTTAACTTCACCAGTTTTCTATTATGAAGATTTAGCTTCATATGGACACTTTGGTAGACCTGATTTAGATTTACCTTGGGAGAAACTAGATAAAGTTAAAAAAATTAAAAGATATTTCGATTCAGACTTTTAAAAAAGAGATTGCTAAATCTCTTTTTTTAATATCTTTATTATGAAAAAATTCACTCTACAACTAAAGTATAGCATAATAATAATAAAATCATAAGACTATTTTTTAATAAATTAAATCGTTATAATAAAGGTGTAGTAAATCAATCCGCTATATTTGGAAAGGAGAGATGAATTATGAAATACCAAATAATAGGAAAGAACATTGAAGTAACAAAAGGCATCGAGGAGGCATTAATTAAAAAATTGTCGAAGATGGACAAGTATTTTGTTATAAATGATGATGTTGATTGTCGAGCAGTTGTCAGAACTTATAAGACTGGCCAAAAAGTTGAAGTAACTATTACAACACCAATGATGACATTTAGAGCTGAAGTTACTGATGCTGATTTATATGCTGCTTTTGATCTTGCTATTGATAAATTAGAAGGTCAAATGAGAAAACTAAAAACAAGATTAGATAGAACAAAACGTCAAGGATTAGGAAGAGATATTTTATTAGAAAATGTTGTTGCTGATGAAGAAGATGAAGCACAAGATGAAGTAGTAAAAACTAAATCATATTATCTTGATCCAATGTCAATTGATGAAGCAATCGCTAGAATGGAAGCTTTAGGTCATGACTTCTTTATGTATCTTGATGAAGAAGATGAATTAGTTTCAGTTGTTTATCACCGTCGTGATGGTGGATATGGAATTATCCAAGCTGAAAATAAATTAAAATAAATCTTTTGAGAAGTGAATTTAATAATTCACTTCTTTTTTTATCATTTTTTATAATAAATCACCATTTACTTTAATATAGGGAATTTATGGAAGTTATTAAATTTGGTGGTACAGCTTTACAAACAAAAAGACAAAGAGAAAATGTTATAAATATAATTAAAGAAAAGAAAAAACCTTTAATTGTTGTTTGTAGTGCAATGGGCAGAATGGGTTTTTCATATGCGACTAAAACATTAAAGAATTTAGTTAATAGCAACAATTTAAAAGATAATGAAGAAGGCTTATTACTTTCATGTGGGGAAACAATATCTTCAATTGTTTTATTATCAGAATTAAGAGAACATATTAAAGAAACAAAGATAATTACATGTGATAATTATCCTATTTTAATAGAAAATAATGAGTTCATTTTAAAAGATATAGAGGTAAAAGAAAACGACATCATAATTGTACCTGGATTTATTGTTAAGAAAAATGGTAAGTTGGATGTATTAAATTTTGGAGAAAGTGATTTAAGTGCAATATTATTAGCTAAAATTGTTAATAGCAAAGTTGTTAATTTATATAAAGATATTGATGGCATATATCCTTTATTTCCAAAACTTACATACAAGATAAAAAGTCATAAATTCTTATCATATGATGAAGCGTTATTACTAAATGATCTTGACTATAACATAGTTAATAAAAGAGCCATTGAGTATGCTAAAAAATATGAGATAACAATCAATATTGTTTTTTTAGATGATAATAATATTAAGACGACAATTAGTAATAAAGAGTGCGAAAATTCTATATTTGGATTCAAAATCAATCAAAACATAATTAACATTGCTTGTCG
>JAXFTN010000106.1:0-2528 GCA_034176765.1 Bacilli bacterium
TATGGTGCTGATGCATTACGTTATTTTATTACAACTAATTCTACTCCAGGTTTAGATAGTCGTTTTAGTGAAGAAAAAATCCAAGCTGCTACAGCTTATTTAAATAAGATTTGGAATGCAGCTAGATATACAATTAGTAATTTAGGTGAAAATTTTGTTGTCCAAGAATTAGACTTTAAATCACTAAATAGTCTAGATAAATGGATTTTATCTAAATTCAATGAAACTGTTAAAAATGTTACATCAAACATGGAAAAATTTGAGTTAGCTAATGCTTCAACTCACTTATATAATTTTGTCTATGATGATTTCTGTTCATGGTATTTAGAAATGTCAAAAGTAACTTTACAAGGGGAAAATGAAGTAAATAAAAATAATACTCGTCAAGTTTTATATCATATCCTTGAAGGTATTATAATGATGATTTATCCATATTGTCCTTTCATTACTGAAGAAATTTATTTAAATATGCCTGAACATAAAGATTCAATTATGTTAAATTCATATCCTGAATATAATGATAGTTTATTTGATAAGAAATCAATGGATGAAATTGAAATTATTATTAAAATAATTAAAGACATTCGTGCTTTTAAAGTTGAAAATGATCTTCAACCAAATACACCTATTACATTACATTTTATTGATAAATCAAATATTATTTCAAATTATGAAACATATCTTGAAAGATTTACTTTTGCAAATAAGATTAGTTTTGAAGAAAATTCTGAATCATTAAAGAATTATAATATTTTCATTTATGGTGAAATCGAAATGGCTATTGAACAACAAATTAATAAAGAGGAATTAATTGCTAAATTAGATAAAGAAATTACATCTTTAAAATTTGAAGTTGAACGTAGTGAAAAATTACTATCAAACCCTGGGTTTGTTGCAAAGGCTCCTGAAGCAAAATTAAATCTTGAAAAAGAAAAACTTGCAAAGAATAAATTACAATTAGAAAGTGTTTTAGCAAAAAGAAATAATCTTTAAATTAGGATATTTTGAGATTACCTTCTAATTATTATTAGGAGGGAATATATGCAAAAACTTTCATTTGAAGAAATGAGTAATGTTGTTGCCGGTGAAGCGATAACCTTAACAGCTGTTATGGCAATTATGTCTATAGCTGTTGTTGCTGTTATTATTTATCGTCTATTTATGTCTGAATCTGGGTCAACAACTTTGCCTGGTGGCTTTAAATTCACCTGGTAAAATGAAAGCCTTATTAAACTTTAGATGTTTAGTAAGGCTTTTTCTTTTTACGACAAATTTTTTAAGTTATATATTCTATCTTATTAATGAGGTGAATATGTAATGCAAGAAATAGAATTAGAAATGAATGTTAATAATTTTCATAAATCATTTGATGAGTTAAAGAAGATATTACAAGAACATGCTTTTTTAAAAAATAAAGAAGGTATTTATTTAATTTTTGATGAAAAACCCAATGAAGGAATGATATCTCAAATTATAGATGCGTTCTTTTGCTTTAAATCAGCTTATTTATTAGGTATCAAAGTTAAAAAAGATAATAATATGGAAATAATTAATGATAATGTTCATAATGGACAAATTATAATAAACAAAAAACCTATGATAATAATCGGTTCTTTAAATAGTGGAGGCTGTATAAAATCTTATAACGATGTTTGTATCGATGGTGATGCATATGGAAAAATTGAACTTATAGGTAATTCTAATGTTTTTTTTAAAAATGCAGTCGGTGTAACTGTACATTTAGAAAACGGATTATCTAGACAGATAAGTGGTCGTAATCTATTAATAAATAATGAAATTTTAGAGGAAATGATATGGCAAGAGTAATTGTTGTAACATCTGGTAAAGGTGGAGTTGGTAAATCAACTGTAACATGTAATTTAGGTTATTCTTTAGCTAGCTATAATAGTCGAGTTTTATTAATAGATCATGACTTAGGCTTGAAAAATTTAGATATAATTATGAACTTAGAATCAAGAGTTATTTATGATATAAGTGATTTAATAAAAGGAAGATGCTCCATTGAGCAAGCAATAATTCAAGATAAATATTATGATAATTTATTTTTATTACCAGCATCATTAAGGCTTGATGCTGAAATATATGATAGTTCATATTTAAAAAGAATTATAAATAAAGTAGATGCTGATTTTGATTTTATATTAATAGATTGTCCAGCTGGTATAGAAAAAGGATTTTTAAATTCTATAAAATATGCAAAAGAAGCTCTTGTTGTTGTAACACTTGATAAAACCTCTATAAAGGATGCTGATAAAGTTATAGGTATTTTAAAAAGTAATGCGATTTGTAATATAAGTTTACTCATTAATAGGTATAACCAAAAAGATATAGAACGAAATAATAGTATTGATGTTGAAACTACTAAGAGGATTTTAAACATTGATGTTCTAGGAATCATTAAAGAAAATAAAAATATATTAGCAGTATCTAATCATCTAAAGAAGAGAGAACGTAATAGAGATTTTGATGAAATTGCTTGTAAGTTAATAGGGATACCATATAAATAT
>JAXFTN010000107.1:0-3039 GCA_034176765.1 Bacilli bacterium
ATAATAATGCTACTAAATTATATGGTTGACCTGATCCAGTTGCTGAAGTAAGATTACTTACAGCTGATGAAGATAAACTTAAACCAATAACCATAATGATAGGTCCAATAACAATTGGAGGTAATATCTTGTTTAACCATCTAGTACCAACAAGTTTGATAAATAAGCCAACAACACAATAGATAAATCCAACTAGGAACATACCTATAATAAGTGCTAGATAATTGTGTCCTCCTGCTGCTGAAATTTCACCAACTGCAAGAGCAGATAACATAGGTTGAAGATAAGCAAATGAGCTTGATAAAAAGACAGGTGATTTTTGTTTTGTAATTAAAATATAACTGATAGTACCAATACCAGCAGCAATTAATGTTGGTGCAATTGGTAGACCAGTAATAATAGGAACTGTAATACATGCTACTAACATTGCTAAGATATGTTGAATAGCAAATAAAATCCAGTCTCTTAGTCGCTTTGGATTTTCATTAACATCCAATACAAGTGTTTTTTCTGTTTCCATAATTTTCCCCTCCATTTTTTTGCAAAAAAAAGGCACTCCTACCGAGTGCCTTAAAAACCAATAATAGAAATAGAATTAGTGACCAAAAGTGGGCAAAAAACCTTAGTCAATTTAACCTTCTTTTTTATCTTAGTTAAAATGCTCATAGGTTATACCTCCTTGAACTCACTGGGTATATTTAAGCATAAAAAAGGAATATTTGTAAATACATATTTTCAAAAAAAATTTAAATAATAATATTATTATTATTTGTTTTTTTGCTCCAACATAGCAAAAATGAAAATCATAAGTTATAATTTATTTTGAGGTGATTTTTATGTCTAACAAACCATCATTTTTAAAGAAAAATGCCACAATTGGTTTATGTGCACCTTCATTTGGTTGTGCTACAAGTCCTTATATTGAACGCTATAATAATGCTTTAAAAACATTTAAAAAACTCGGTTATAAAATTGTTGAAGGTGAGAATGTAAATTCATATGATTTTATAGCTAGTGCTACACCTCAAAAAAGAGCACAGGAATTTATGGATTTAATGTTAAATGACGAGATAGATTTCATCTTTTCTGTTGGTGGAGGAGAATTGATGTGCCAAATTTTACCATATATTGATTTTGATAAAATTAAAGCACTAAAAAAGAAAAAACTTTTTATGGGGTATTCAGATAATACTATACTTACTTTTACTCTACCAATATTTGCAGATTCATATGCTATTTATGGAGAATGTTTTCCTACTTTTGGAGTTAGAAAATGGGATAAATCTTTAAAAGATGCTTACGCTCTTATCACTGGACAAGAAATGATTCAACATCCATATCCAAAATGTGCTGATCCACAAAAGCATACTGATAATCCCTTAAAAAGAGATCCTTATATTAAAAAAACGGCATGGAAAAGGTATCAAAGCGATGACCCAGTTACATTCAAAGGTATTTTAATGGGTGGATGTATGGACATTTTAAATGTTTTATGTGGAACACCTTATTTTGAAATTGATGATTATTTAGAGAAGCATAAAACAGAAGGTTTTATAATTTTTCTTGAAGCGTGTGAATTTCATGCTTTAGCTCAAAAACGTGCTTATTGGCAATTCAAAAATGCTTCTTTATTTAAGTATTGTAATGGTATTATTATTGGTCGACCACTAATGACTTATCCGATGTTTGATCATACTTATGTAGAAATGATAGATGAACTAAAAGATTTAAATATTCCTATCATATATGATGTCGATATTGGTCACGTTCCACCTTCAATTACTTTAATTTCAGGAGCGATGGCTGAAGTACATTTTGAAAAAAATCAAAAAAAGTGTTATTTAAAACACTTAATTAAATAATATTTAATTAATGGCTTTGTTTTTAAAGCCATTTTTATTTCCAATATTGTTGTCCCCAGACTTCAAAAGACCATTCTTCATGATATTCATTACACTCAAAATCGATATAATAGATTACATCATTTTTAACTATAAAATTAGTAGGATAATAATCAATATTCAAATTATTCTTTTTTAATAGTTCTGCCATTTCTTGTACTTGCTTAATATAAATATCTTTCATATTACCATTTTTAACTAAAGACTCAATTGTTGGACCATCAATATATTCTTTTAGTAATTCATCTTCATCTTTATCAAAATCAATAAGTTTAGGTATATTAATTCCTATCGAAGATAATCTTTTATAATCATTTAATTCAAGTGATAATTTATCTTCAGGAAAAGAATAATAAGAACATGGTTCATGATGAATTTTCTTCAATACAAAAAGATTATGCTCTCCATCTTCAACTAAATATGAATACCCACCCTTTCCTTTTCCTAAAAGTTTTAAAACATTAAATTCTTGATCTTTAAATTTCATTTTATTCATAAAGTTTATCCTTCTTTTGAACTTAATTTATTTACGATAAGCATGATAGTTGGTATTAATAATCCACCAATTGTATTTCCTAGTACCATTAATATAAAATATAAAAATCCTTTTAAAGTATAACTAGAAGCTAAAAGGAAATAACCGATATTTGCAATACAGTGCTCTGCTGATAATAATATAAATACCATTACGCAGAAAATAATTCCTAATATTTTTGCAAAATTATTACTACTTCTTTTATATGTTTCTACTCCTAAGTAGATTAAAATTCCACATAAGATTGCTAATAATAAAATACTATACCATGTATCATTTAATTTTGTATTAATGACATTAAGAGCATTAGTATGTAATGTATCATAAATACGTGTAAAACGAACGATAATGAAAGTTACAAAAGAACCAATTGCATTTCCAATTAAAATAACTAATAACAGCAAATTATTCTTAATGTTATTTTCTAGTGCATATCCAACTGCACCAGTAAAAAGTTTAAAACCTAGTTCACAAATAAAGAATAATCCTGCTGCAAAAAGAAAAGCACCTAAATACTTATTATCGTTAATCAATAAAAGATTTACACAACATCCAATACAAATTAAGATTCCAGCTAAAATACTTAATAACAATGTTTTTCCT
>JAXFTN010000108.1:0-2110 GCA_034176765.1 Bacilli bacterium
AACATGACCAAATATGTTAATTCCACCTACAATTAACTTACCTTGAAAAAAGTAATTCATAAATAATAAAATAATTATACTTTGAACAAAAGCTGCTAGACTAATAAATGATTGTCGACATAAATCAGAATATATAATATCTTTCTTAGTTAGTCCCATTATTTTAAGAGACTCATTTTCATTTTCACTATCAATTTCTACAGATTTATTAATAAACAATAATATAAAAATATTTATTATTAATACAATTAAAAAAAGGAGATAAATGATTGTTATCAAATGATTTAAAAATGTATTTATAAATCTATAAGACTCATATGCCGTCGTGCTGATATTAAAGTAATAAAAATTTTTACTTAATTTAGAAATTAAAGTATCATTTAATTCACTATCAAAAAATATCTCGCATGAAATTGGTAAATTCTCAAAATATGATATAAAAAACACTTCATTAATTATTCTATTAAACCAGTTTTTATTTTGATACATTATTGGTTTATCTGAGTCTAAAAAATCTACTATTGTTAATTTATAAGAATAATAATTGCCATTTATAAAATAGAGAATATAAACACAACTTCCATTTACTAATTTAAGTCTATTTTTTAAATATGTACTTAAGACTATTTCATCTATTTTTAAATCCCTTCTAATCGGTCTATGTATTAAATTATCAAAATCAAGATTTAAAATATTTCCTTTAACAAATTGGTCACTACTTTTAAAACTCATATGATCATAAATGTTAGAATCATCAAAATAATTTATTATTTGATTCATTATTTGTTCATCTTTACATAAATACATATAACCACTAAATCCACTATAACCTGATTTTGGATCAATATAATATCCTAGATTTGAACCTTCTAAAGTAAAGCAATTATTCTCTTCTAAAAATTTTAAATTATTATTTGTATTACATGTCATATTATTACTATAAAAAGGTAGCAAATGTATTTGATAACGATAATAGTTAGTATTTAAAGCACCAGAGTTTTCAAGTATTATATATGGATTTGTAATTGAATTTCTAAACTTTTCTTCTTCAAGAATTGTATTAAATTTGATGCATGTATATTTACGTAATGTATTAATACTATCTAATTTTGTGTTTGTTTCATAAACATGAGGGAAACACAAAAATTCATCAAAAAATATTTCGTTAAACAAATAATTATTATGTAATATAGCAGAATAACTATTAACCTCAACGTATTTTAATTTATATAGAAATTTTTCTTCATAATTATACTCTTCATTTTTTAAGAAAAGAGACAATATAATATCGTTCTCTTTTATATAGTTTTCTAATTCATCAATACTATTTTTTATATTAAGAAAATTTGTTAATGAATATAGATTACTTCTAGTTAATGAAATACCTATTTCACTAACATCTTTTAGATTAAGATCACTTTTATAAATAAAATTATTAAATGATCTAACATTAAAATCATTAAGTCTTAATAAATTATCATCTTTATAAACAAATAGATCATTCCCATCTTTAAAAACATTTTCAAAATTTGCATCGTAAAAATAACCTATATATTCACTTTGTAAACCTGATTCATTAACTAAATCAAGGCATTCTTCTCTATTTAAAGATAAATAATTATTGGCATTATTATCTTTAGAACTTAAAATTACTGAATTGTTTTTATATAGAGGAGATGAAGAATTTAAAATTTCATTTTTAGTATTTTCTAAGACATTTATCATACAACCAAATAAAGAAAGACAAATAGATGAAATTAAAACACTAAGACTTGTTCTAAAAGGTTTTGCTTGTATTTTTTTGAGATTATAAACTAATATACCCTTTCTTTTACTCGCTATTTTATTCTCCTTATTATTTTCAAATACATCCATTTCCACAGAATTCTTTTGAAGCTCTATTAGTTTATAATCTTCTAATTTTAAAAGAGTGTAGTCGTTTAAATAATTTTCTACATTCTCATGCGTTACAACTATAACAAGTCTATTTTTACTTAGTTTTTCAAGTAACTTAAATATTTCTTTTTTATTTACTTCATCAAGTGCTGAAGTAGGTTCATCTGCAAGTATAATTTTTGGATTATTAATTAATGATCTTACAATTTGTAGC
>JAXFTN010000109.1:0-2940 GCA_034176765.1 Bacilli bacterium
ATGTATAATAATATCTAATCAACCCCTATCTCTTTTGTTCCTATTTCAAATATTTTTTATTTTTATTCTCGAACATATAAGCAATAAGTTGATAGAATGATTGATATTTTATTTTCTTAGAGGTTAACACTATGATTAAGAGAAACACAAGTCAAAGAGCAGTAATTTATAATGCTATCCATGAATTGAAACATTCATCTATTGCGGATATTATTGATTATATTCAAAAAACATCTAATAAAGCTTCAGTAGCAACTATCTATCGTAATTTAGAAGTATTAGTTGATGCTGGTCTAATTAAAGTAATTAGTGCTAATGGTCAAATATATTATGAGACAGTAAAAGATGAGCACTTCCATTTTGTGTGCAAAAAATGTGGTAAAGTATATGATATTAATCCAAGTGAAAACGATATAAAAATAGATTATCCTTCTACAATTGGTAATGATGAAATTTATAGTTATGAATTAACTTTTTATGGAATTTGCGAAGATTGTAAAGATAAAGAATAATGGAAAAGTTTACCATTATTTTAATTAGCCTACACTAAATATTAATATTTGTTATAATTGAATTAGGAGTATATCATGTTTAATAAAGGACTAATCATAGTAAACGCATATTGTGTTTATGCTAGTGTTGAGCACCAGGCAAAAAGACTAGCTATTGAATTTAAAAATTTAGGAATTGATATCGACATTAAAGAAAATAATTTTCTTGCTTGTTATATCAAAAGTGGTGAAATCGTTAATAATATTGGCGACTATGATTTTGTTGTGTATTTAGATAAAGATTTTTATATTGCAAAACTAATAGAAAAGATAGGAATACCTGTTTTTAATAATGTAGCTAGTATGATGTTATGTGATGATAAAATGCAAGCTAATATTTGTTTAGCAGGGCATGGTATTGAAACACCTACCACTCTTTCGGCACCATTTTGTTCTAGAAATATTAATGAATTTGAATTTTATAAAGTTATTAAAAAGTACATGAAATATCCTTTAGTTTGTAAAGAATCTTACTCATCTTTAGCAGCTCAAACTATCTTAATTGGTAATGATAGAGAACTAAAGGAAGTTGAAGAAAGAATGGTTTATAAAAAACATTATTATCAAGAATATGTTGAATCATCTCGTGGACATGATTATAAAGCTATATTAATTAATAAAAAAGTTGTAGCTGCTATTGATAGAAAAACCAAGGATGATTTTATGTCAAATAATGAGTTTAGTTCATTAAGTAATATTAATTTTGTATTACCTGAAGTTTATCAAGAAGTTGCAGAAAAAGCTGCTGAACTTTTAGATTTAGATTATTGTGGTGTTGATCTTTTAATTGGTGATCATGGTCAACCTATTATTTGTGATGTTGATTCCAATGCCTTCTTTAACGGAATCGAATCTAGCACAGGAGTAAATATTGCTTTATTATATGCAAAATATATTTGTAAAAAAGTATATGGTAAAGAATATTAGGAAGTGGTGATTTTATGAAGTTATCTTATTCAAAATTAATTGAATTATTTGAACAAGAAAATATACCAGATATTATTGGGTATATTGATGATTTTTCATTGCTTGCTAATTCATTAATTAAAAAAGGTGAATTTGATAAGCTAGATAAAATTTTAAAATTATCATTACAATATGAAGTCCTAGATAATCATATTCCATATTATCAATTATTTGAGGCAATTAACTCATTAAATACTATTGAAAGTGAAACAGCATACGATGAGTTGGTTCAATATTTCATTAGAAATAAAGATGAAAGATTATATAGTTTATTACTTGAACATATCAACCTTGCTCTTTTTAAATATAGTGATTTTGAGAATGCATCTAAATATATTAAGATTTATTTAGAGCATTTTCCAAATGATTATGTTTGCTTAAAATACTCTATTTATTGTCAAGCACTTTGTAATAACAAACATGAGTTTTACCTTCGAGTTTCTAAGCTTCATGATTTAGGAAAAGTAAAAGCCATAGTTAATTTACATGGTACTTATAAAGAACAATATGAAAGTATAGAATTTATTGTTGAAGCATGTTATCAAGCTATTCAACATTATAAAGAAATTATTGATTATTTAAATATCATTGATATTATTAACACACTTGTAACTTTTTTCCCATCTCAATATAAAGAACGTTTTGAAATTGTTATGGGTTTAGCTAATAAATTTAAAGAAGCACAGTTATTTAGTGATGCTATACCAATTTATCAATCTTTAATAAGAAATGATTATAAATGTTCAACTTGCTATTGGATGATTTTATTATGTAAACGTGGATGTGTAACTGATGCTGATTTAGTAAAAGCTGGTAAACCATTTGGTAATATGGCTGAATACCGTAATGTATTAGATGAATGTATTAAAGAAGGCATTAGTGCTGATGGATATAAAGCTCTTTTAAAAAATACACAAAAAAGAAAGAAATCAACATTTGTAAATCTTTTTGTATTTTTCATTTGTTTAGGTATTTTTATTGCATTTATTATTCTTGCAATAAGATATGGATTTCTTGATTGATTTTTTAAATATTTGATATAAAATATTAAAAAGAAGATGTTCCTTGCATAACCATCTTCTAAAATAACAAAACAAGGGGTGTGTTTTTATGAATTTAATGTTATTTATTTTAAAGAACGGTTTATTAAATACTGTTCTTTTTTCATGCTTGAAAGAAGGTGTTTTAAATGACTAAGAAAAACATCATAAAGGATCTTTCTAGTATTGCTATTATTTGTGCAATGTATGTGGCCTTAACTTTAGGTATTTCTCCTTTAAGTTATGGACCTCTTCAATTTAGAATTTCTGAGGCATTGATAATTTTATGTTTTTATAATAAAAAGTATGGTTATTCTATTTCACTTGGATGCTTAATTGCTAACTTTTTTTCTCCACTTGGATGGGTTGATATTGTATTTGGT
>JAXFTN010000110.1:0-5737 GCA_034176765.1 Bacilli bacterium
TCATAAAAGTATATTGAGAAGAAGATGAAGAAATATTAGCATCAGTCATAGCTGAAGAAATAGAAAATGCTAAAAGTAAGCCTCCATTTACATAATAACCTAAATCAGAATCTAAAGGTCCATTACCTGAAGAATTTGGTCCAACCACTATTACAGTACCACCATTTTGATAAACGTATCCGTTACTATCAATTCCATCTCCATTAGTTTCTACATAAGCATAGCATCCTTCTTCGAAGGTTATAGATACCTCACTATCACGTTCATTACCGCGTGAAGAATTTATAGCATCATTGGTTGAAGATATTCTAATATTAGAACCATTAGCGAATATTACATTCACTCCTTCGACTCCTTCATAACATTTACTAATATTCATATTACAATTTGATAATGTAGTTTTTATGCTACTATGTACTCCATCATCCCCTGATTTAATTAAGAATTCTCCACCAAGTATATCGACGTTACTTTCACTATGAATTGCATCATCATATGTATCTAATGTAAAAGATCCACCTATAATTTTTAAATTACTACCATAATATTCAGTTGAAGATATATATGTGCAAGCCTTTATTCCTTTACAAGAAACAGCAGATGTAGAACTACTAGCACGTGGCCCTTTACCCCCAGGTCTTCCTCCATTGTCTTGTCCAGGATTATCGCTCTCATGAGAAGGTGCATTATCTGCTCCACCAAAAGTAGTAATTTTAAATACTCCATTTTCTATTAATAAATCACAACATGATGATATTGCATCTCCGTCACTTGTAAGTGTAAATTCACCATTTTTAATATTTAATAAGCCTTGTACATTGTTAGTTGTTGAATCATATCCTAGATATGTTTTGGTATGTAAAGCATCTCCTTTTGAAGTTACTTCAAAATATCCACCATTAATAATAAGACTATCATTACCTTGAATACCATTATTTAATGACTTAACACAAATAGTTGGATTATCTTTAATTTTTAAATCATCTTTACTTATGATTCCATGATTAAAATTACCATTAACATATAATGTACCATTACCATCAATTGTTAAATCATCTTTTGAAAATAGACAAGCATTTGGCTCTTTTTCAATCGTATCGTAATATACATGTGTTGATAAATTATCTGTAAGTTTATTAACAGATTCATCTACTAGTGTTATAAATGTTCTATCGCTCGATACAATATTGATTGGAGCAGAGGTAGAACTTGTAATATCAACACCATTTAGGATCAAATAAACATTATCATATTTAGTTGCTGAGACAATGATTGTACCATCAGCCAAAGTACCACTTAGATAATATGTACCAGATCCAGAGATATTAATTATTTGCTTATCGATAGCAACACACCCATTATTATTACTTACACTACTAGATGCATTATTAAGGTTTATTTTTACAACACCATCGCTAATAACATAATTATCATTTGCCGAAACTACGACATCTTTCCAATCAGTAATATCATTTCCTGGATTCGTAACATTTGTATCTCCGAAATCTCCTTCATTGTCGGATTTTGAAAAAATATTACAACTTGTTAAAACTAACATCGATATAATAAATAAAATATTCTTTTTCATCTTCTACCACCCATTTATATTACATTTTAATCTATATTTTTATTGAAAAAAATGTGCCTAACCATAAAAAATTGGTTAGGCACTTAGTTGTTATTAATTAATCTTCATAGCCATTTGGATTGTTTTTTTGCCAATTCCAAGAATCTCTACATGCATCTTTAACTGTTCTTTCACATTTCCAATTTAATTCTTTATTAGCTTTAGAACAATCTGCATAACATTCGTCAACATCTCCTGGTCTTCTAGGCATAATTTCGTATGGTATTTTTAAATTATTTGCTTCTTCGAAAGCATTAACCATTTCAAGAACGGATGTACCTTTTCCTGTACCCAAGTTAACAATATACATTCCAACATTTTCATGTAGCTTTTCAATTGCTTTTAAATGTCCTATTGCCAAATCAACTACGTGAATATAATCTCTTACACCTGTACCATCAATGGTATTATAGTCATTTCCAAAGACACCTAATCTTTTTAATTTACCAACTGCAACTTGTGTAATATAAGGCATTAAGTTATTTGGAATACCATTAGGATCTTCTCCAATTAGTCCTGTTTCATGAGCACCGATTGGATTAAAATAACGCAATAATGCAATATTCATAGATTTTTCTACATGTTGAACATCCATCAATATTTCTTCAATCATACATTTTGTACGTCCATATGGATTAGTTGTTTTTCCTGTATCAGCATCTTCAGTTATTGGAACAACTTTTGGAGTTCCATAAACTGTAGCCGAAGAAGAGAATACAAGATTTTTAACACCATATTTAATCATTAATTCAACAAGTACAATAGTAGAATTTAAATTATTTCGATAATATTTTAAAGGGACAGAAACAGATTCTCCTACAGCTTTTAAACCAGCAAAATGAATTACATCTTCAATCTTTTCTTTTTTAAAGACTTCTTCGAATGCTTCTTTATCACAGCAATCGACTTTATAAAAACGAGGTCTTTTACCAGTAATTTTTTCAATTCTATTTAATACTTCTAACTTACTATTTGATAAGTTATCAACGATAACTACATCATAATTATTATTTAATAATTCAACAACAGTGTGACTACCGATATAACCAGTACCACCAGTAACTAAAACAGACATAAATACCTCCCTATTAATTTTATTTTATAAGATTTAAAAAGCTTTCAATGTTTTCTAAATCACTATTATTATACACGATATACTTTGTTAAAGCACTATTAATTTTACTAGAAAAATAGTTTTGAATTAATGTAATCGCTTCATTTTTATCTTCGCAATATTGCTTATCTTTTAATAAATCATCAATCATGTCTTTATATGAAACTAATTCTTCATTAGCAGATAAATACCACTCTACATCAAATGTATGATTTGATAGAATATTAGCAATTTTAGATATATCTTTTTTCGTTTGTCCATCTAAAATACAAACACCTAAATACATCAAATCTTTATATATTGTTCTTTTTATATAAATATCTTCATCTTCTTTAATATTTTTATTCAATAAAATCACAAACGCTACGTTATCATCCTGCCTTGTAAAGCATTTTATTGAGTAATTATTTTCACCAAGTATTTTCCAAATGTTATCTATATATAAGACAGCGTCTATTAATTCATCAATATTGGACGAACTTAATTTGATAACTGAAAACATTGTATTTAACACTGAGATTTTTGTTTCAAGAAAATATTTATTAGTAAATTCATAAGAAGAGGATTCGTGGAAGAACTTTAATGAATTCTCTCCTCCAATAATTTTATCATTATTATCAAGTAAGAACATATTTTCAAAAGTATGAACAAACTCTAGTTCACTTAAATAACGCTCTTTAATGGACTTATTTTTTGTCATAAAATCAATATAATTTATGATATCTTGACTTCTTTTTAAAGTAAAACAATATTTATTATCAAAACAAATCTTTCTAGCATTTAACCCATTTTTAAGTGGCATATCACTTTCTTGTAATACATATTGCATAGTATAACCATTAAAATTAGAAAACCATTTGTCTCCAAAATATGGAATATTATTAATATGATTATTCGACTTCATTAAAGATAAATAGTAATCAAATGCAACTGCATAGTTTGATGATAGTAATCTTTGAAATTGATCATTTATTAAAGATGGTAAAGGTGTTAAAGCGTCCATAATTGCATCACTAATTTTATTAAAGGCACTAATTGAAATATGATTTATAGAGCAAATTTTTTTATATAATTCGTTTAAAATTGTACTTACATTTACGTCCACAATATCAGTTTCAACCAAATTTCTTTCTTCAATTTGAAGAATATCAAAAATCTTGTTGCTAACATATGAAACATCAAAATCATTTAGACCAAGATTTATTTTTGCAAAATTAATTAAACGCGATACTAAAGAATTCATAATACACCTCTAATTTATTTTACTAGATTTAGAAAAATATTAATATGTTTTTTTTGAAGTTTTATTAATATAAGTATTATATTGTAAAAAGCTAATTAATAAATTAGAATTTAAGTGAGGAGATAATAATGAAAGTATTTAAAAAAGATCGTCAAAGAACAATAGCATCATATATTTTGTCAATAATAAATATTATTATAGTTATTGTTTTATTGTGTTTAGCTCCTCTTGAATTTATAACAATAAAATGGATAGCAATAGCATTTTCTATATTAGGTATTATTCTTACAATCATTCTATCTTTAGTAGCTGAAAAAGCTCCTTATAGTCGAATCAATACGATAATAATAAAATCAAAAATTTTGTTCTTCATTATTTTCATCGTATTTCTAACAGCAGCTTGTGTTCATATTTTATATAAATAAAAAAACCTTAGAATTAACTTTTTTTTGCAAATCTAAGGTTTTATTTTTTTAAAATAGACCAAGGCCAACTGTAATACCGAGAATTCCCATTAAGACACCGATTACAAATAGTGCAATCCAAAGTCCTCTATATTTACCAGTTACATTACTAACATAGAAGAATCCTCCTAATACTACACCGACAAGCATAATGATATGTGAAATACTATTGACTACACCTACAACAGCACCTCCAACTTTACACCAACCTAATACTGCTGAAACTAAACTTGCAATACCAGAAAGAACAACAGCCCAGAAACAGCATGTATTAACTATATTTCTAGAACTAACAGATGATTTTGCCATATACTTTTCCTCCTTTTTTAAAATTATAATCCTTATTAATATAAAAGGAAATAAAAAAAAGAGGATATATCCTCTTTTAATTAAAGATCTGATTACTTGCTTTGTTGAGCTTCGCGTTGAGCCTTTCTAGCTTTACGACATTCAGGGCAACGAACAGGTTCGTGTTCAAATCCTTTTTCTTTGTAAAATGCTTGTTCACCAGCAGTGAAAACAAATTCTTTGCCGCATTCCTTACAAACTAAGGTTTTGTCTTCCATTATTTTCCTCCTTATTTGATGTAATTATAGGAATTCGACTCCACATTTTACCTAATATAAATATTAAGATTATCAAATGCAAATTGAAAACTATATTATTACTTGTCTTTAATATAGCATTGTTTTTTTTAAAAAGCAAAGATATTTCGACAATAAATAACAATAATTTTGCAAAAGCAAAAAAGGAACTTTTCTTATATTGATTTAATATCATTAGTTATTTAAAATAATTTTATGGAGGTAAATCTCATATGGATAACATAATTAACTATATTGATAAATTAGGAAATAAACGTTTTTCCGAAATGGAATTTAATGAAGTTGATAGTTTAATAATGTGTTCTCTATCTTATCAGATATTTGATAAACACGTTCCTTTATTAAATACTAAAAAAAGAAAAAAAGAAAAAGGGATAATGTTTAAAGATTTAGTTGAAGACCAAAATATTTTATTTGAAATGATTGAGCCAACATTAATACCGCCTACCAGTAAAAAGTTCATTAACTCATTTATTAATTCTGAAAGGTTTAATAATGTAAAAATCAACTATTTTTGCAGTGTCTTTGATGATGTTACTCAGACTCAATTTGCCGCGATGGTATTTGAACTTGATGATAATATTAATTACATTGCATTTAGAGGTACTGACACTACTATTCTAGGATGGAAAGAAGATTTTAATATGGCTTTACTTGATGAAATACCAAGTCAAACACATGCTG
>JAXFTN010000111.1:0-2079 GCA_034176765.1 Bacilli bacterium
TGATCATGTTGATAATGAGCTAAACGGATTGTATTTGCTCCAACTTCACAAATTAAATTCATGTCTTCTTTATGTTCTTTTCTAGTAATTGCCCATCCCATGTTTTCTCTATCTTGATGACGAGAAACACCATGTAATGGATATGGTTTTCCATTTAAGAAGAATCCTTTATTTGGGTCTACTTTAAATGTACGGCATCCAAATTTGATTTCTTTATTATCTAAAACTTTATCTCCATCTTTAATAGATATATCGAGTGTATATAGATAAGGATCAATACGACCATTCCATAAATGAACATTCTCAATTGTTAAAGCAAATTTCAATTTCTTTTCTTGTGTGCTTGCAACAACATTTCCTTCTCTATCTAAGATATTAGCTTCAATTACTTGTTTTTTATAATCATTAATAAAGCATTCAACAGTTACTCTAGCATTTTCTTTAGCTACTTTAGGTGTAACAGTAACACCAGGTCCACCATAATAATCTAAATCAAAATGTTCTTTATTTGTGATAATTATATTTACATCTCTATAAATTCCACCATAGAAAGTAAAGTCAGCAAATGAAGGATAAATATAATCATTTGGACTATTGTCTACACGAACTGCTAAAACGTTATTATTATCTAATAAATGATCAATTCTAGCTCTAAATGTTTGGTAACCACCTTCATGATGAGCTACTTTAACACCATTAAAGTAAACATCACTTTCAGCATTTACTCCATTGAATTCTAGATATACAACTTCGTCAGTAGTATGTTTAATCTTTCCTAATTTTTTATAGTACCAACAAGTACCACGATAATAGTCACTACCACCATCTTGACCATCTAGATTATTCCAAGTATGAGGTAAATCTACCTTAGTTGCTTTTTCATTTAATACTTTAGCAACAATAAGGTCTTTTTTAACAAAGTTCCATCCTTTGTTAATATTAATTATTTTTCTCATTTTGCCTCCTAAATTGTATTTATTATATAAATACATGTTTATATTTAAATTATATAAAGCAATAATTAATAAAAAAATAACTAAAATGGTTAAAAAATTGACAAATACTGCTATTTATAATATAAAAGATATAAGAGGTTACCTATGAATTTAAAAGATATTGAAACTATAATACCCGAACTAATAAAACAATATAAAAGCCTCGAAAATATTCCTATTGAGAGGTTTACTTCAATTACAAATGTAAAATGTTTTACTTTTGTAATGGAAGATATACTTCCTATTTTTAAAGGGTTCCACTTTCATGATGATATATATGAGATTTTATATATGGTCGAAGGATCTTCTCAATATATTATTGAAGACAAAATATATAATCTTGAAAAAGGAGATATGGTTCTAGTATGTCCTAATCAGTTACATCAATTGATATCTCCAAATTATTCAAAACGAATTATTTGTTCATTTACTCCAGATTATTTAGATTCTTTAAAAACTGCAAATACTAATTTTAAAGATATATTTGAGGTTTTACAATTTACAGGTAACAATAAAATATCATTTCAAAATAATGACCTTGCAAAAGTAGAAACATTATTTACAAGAATGACAAAACTTTTGTTTTCTGATCAATTTGGTGATGATTTGCAATATAACTTATCTTTTAGTCGAATAATGCTTTTAATAGCTGAAAAGCTCTTTGTTGACAAAGATTTAACAGATGTTTCTTATTTGACTCATCCTATTATTAAAAACATTATTGATTACATTAATCAAAACTTATCAAATAAAATAACAATTGAAAATATATCAGATAATCTTGCTTTATCTCCTTCTTATTTATCACATATTTTTAAAGAAAATACAGGTGTATCAATTCTTCAATTTATAATTAAAAAAAGGCTTGTCCATTCAAAAGAACTTCTACGACAAGGAAAACGAATTGAAGAAATAGCCCAAGAATGTGGATTTATGGATTATACTTCCTTCTTTAGGAGTTTTAAAAAAGAATTCGGTATAACTCCAAAAAAATACATACAAGACTATTTACTACACATATAAAAAAGAACTTTTATTTTCTATAGTAAAAAAAGCTAACTATCAGTAGTTAGCTTTTAAAATC
>JAXFTN010000112.1:0-4019 GCA_034176765.1 Bacilli bacterium
CCTTTACGGTGTGGTCCATCTAATACCATTTGGTCACCTGTATAAGCGTGAACTGTTAACATAATACCTGATTGGATTTCTGCTAAATCATTTAATGCTTTAGCCATTGGAGCTAAGCAGTTTGTTGTACATGAAGCAGCTGAAATAATTTGATCTTCAGCTGTTAATGTTTCGTGGTTAACACCATAAACGATTGTTTTTAAATCTTTTCCTGCTGGAGCTGAAATAACAACTTTCTTAGCACCTGCATTAATGTGAGCTTGTGATTTTTCTTTTGAGCAGTAGAAACCTGTACATTCTAATACTACGTCTACTCCTAATTCTCCCCATGGGCAGTTATTAGCATCTTTTTCTGCATAGATTCTAATTTTGTGTCCATCGACTTTAATCCAGCCTTCTGCTTCATCATCTGCTGAAACTTCAACTTTATCTGCTAAAGCATATCTTCCTTGAGCTGAATCATACTTTAATAAATGAGCAAGCATTTTTGGGCTTGTTAAATCATTGATTGCAACGATTTCATAACCTTCAGCACCGAACATTTGTCTGAAAGCTAAACGTCCAATACGTCCGAAACCATTGATAGCTACTTTTACTGACATTCTTTTTTCCTCCTGTAATTTAGCTTGTTTTGCAACACCTATATTTTACTATATTTTTTACAAAAATAAAGTAAATTAACTAAACAAAGCGATGAAAACGTTTAAATTTTGAAAATAAAAAGAAATCAGTAGTTAAAATAGTAATTTTTTACTGATTTCTTAAGTAATTAATTTAATATTTTATTGATTTTCTTCGCGATTTCTTTCTTTAAGTTCTAATTCATCAACTTTCTCTTCAAGAACTTTTACACGAATTTTTAATTCATCGATTACTAAATATAAATCGTTTAATTTCTTTAATAAACGACCATAAGATTCATTTTGAATTGCTAGAGCTTCATCGGCTTTTTTCTTATCCTCAATAAATTTAGTAATGAGATTTATAGTGTCAACAATTCTGTTACGGACATTCTGACTCTTTTCTTTTAACAAATAATGAAGACTATCAAACTCTTCTAAAATAGTTTGGGCATCATTCAAGTTACCTTCATGAGGATTTTCATCATTATAAATAACTTCAATTGCATCACTAATTTTTTGAACACGAGGATCAATAGGAATTAATAAATCAAAAATAGCATTTAATATTTCATCTTTATTATCATATTCAAAAGGTATAATGTTTTCATTAATTGTGATAATGTTTTCAAGATTTTTATTTCTTCCTATTTGAGCAAAAATCATGTTATCATGATGATCAACTTTAAATATAATACCTCTATCAATATTTTCGATGATAATGTGTTTATCAAATTCTAAAAGTTTATTACATAGTTCTTCATATAACTTTGTTTGACCTTCAAAAAATGAGTCTTGAATTTTATGACCAATATTATAAAATTCATCTTCTAATAATTCATATAAACGATTTAAATTAGTCTTATTATATGCCTTATTTAATAGCTCATTATTAATAAAATAAGAAATATTTAAAACGCCACTTTTCTTTACTCTAAATTCTAAAACATCACGATTTTCACCATTAAAAGTAATAACATGAGAATTGTTTGCCTCACGATATTGACCTACATATGTAAACTTTAAAAAATCACGAACCTTTTGTAAAATTGGAATTATTTCTTCATATTTATAATTACGATAGAAAATAGTTGAATACATGATATGTTCTTTCATATCATCATAATTATCAGAATCAAAAACATATGATTGATAAACATTTTCATCTAATTTAAACAAATGTTGAGGCATAGTTAAAATTAACTTTTTATCTTCTTTACGTTCAGTGATTTTAAAAATTTGAATATCACCTACATAACAAATAAAAGCATCATCCTGATCTTCATAATGAGAAATTTCATTTAACTCCATTGCTTTTAAAATGAAAGTTCTCATAGAAGCATTCATTTTTGCTACTAAACCATTACGGTTCATATAAGATTCAAAAATTAAAGCACGCAACCTATCTAGAATTATCCTTCTATTTTTAGTTGTGTCTTCTGCCATGAATTCATAAGTACTATCTTCAGAATGTTCTTTAATACGGAAACTTAAAGGATCAGAAAAAGTAAAATAAAACAAGTTAACTTCATTTTTATTTTTAAAATGCATACACCAGTCTTCAGTTTCAATAATCATATCAGGATCCATTTTCTTGATTTCAGCAAGATAAAAGTAAATCGCTTTTTGAACTGCTGGTGATACTGGTCTAATTTGAACAGCCATACTTTTCCTCCTTTACGTCTATATATTTTATTATACCTTAAAATCTCCTTCTTTGATTAAATTAAATTTTCTAAAAAATAAATCAATTAAGAAAACTAATAAACCAGGTAGAATAATTTGTAATCCAAAGATTCCTACCCAAGTTTGCCATGCCCCTACTCCCATAGTTGAAATAGTACCAATTTGACCTACTAATCCAGCAGTTCCCATACCTGCTGAACTACCCATGCAACCTAGTTTTAAAGCACAAGTTGATATAGGTCCAAGAATCGCACTAGCTATAATTGTTGGTAACCAAATAATAGGTTTCTTTAAAATATTTTTAAATTGTAACATTGATGTACCAATACCAATTGATATTACCATTCCAATGTTGTTGTCTTTTCGAGATTGAATTGCAAAACCTACCATTTGTGTAGAACATCCAACAACAGCTGCTCCAGATGCAAGTAGTAATCCAGTACCTGTGCCAGTAAAAATCATTGCAGCAATAGCAGCACTTGATATAGGAGCAGTTAAAGCCATTCCCATAACTACAGCAATGATAATGCCCATAAAGAATGGTTGTGCAAGGGTAGCTTTATCAACAATATATTGAATTCCATAAGTAACATAAATTGCTGGATATCTAATTAATATTGATAAAATCATTGCAACAACTGTCCCAAACAAAGGAACTATTAAAATATCAACAGGAGTCTTTTTTCTCAAAACTAAATTCATTAATAAAACAGTAATGATAACTACTATGTATATTGTTAATGGGTCTCCAATTTTCATTTCATCTGCCACTAAACTTTCAGTAACAAATTTTGTACTTAAAGAAAAATAACTTGCTATTTCACCTGCAGTAGCTAAAACAATTGTTTTTAAAGTATCTTTTTTTAAGCTCAAAGCAATACCAGCACCAATGCCTGCACCAGTTAAAACTTGTAAACATGTAGCAACACTTGAAAATGCTTTTCCAACATAATTAAAAACATTTCCCCCTATTGAACTAAGCAAGGTTCCAATTGTACCTAGAATTGTTCCAATAATTAAAGTAGCAAATAAACCATATGCCATACCGTTTAAAGTTGTGATAAAAAAATCTAAAATCTTTTTTGATTTCTTTTCTTTTTTTGGTTCTTCATTTATATTCTCATTTTCTTGTTCTTTATTATCTTCTTCATTTTTGACTTCTTCTTTTTCCAATGCTTCTTCCATCTAAATACCTCATTAATCTTTATTATATTAATCCATAACTAAATAAATGTAAAAGAAAAAATGCTTATTATTATTTAAATAACAAGCATCTAATTTTTTTATCCTTTATCTATTTACTTCTCGTCTTCTGAAGTTTCTTCTTCATTTTCAATTTTAGAATCTTTTACTTCTTCTTTACTAATATCTTCTTTTTCTTCTATAACAACATCAACAGGAGTTGCATCTTCAGTAGTTTCTACTTTTTGATTTTCCTTGTTAGTGTCTTTTGCTTCTTTTGGTTCATCTTTTCTAATTAAATAAACAGAAAGTAAAATCAATAGAATACCTACTATAATAATAAAGCAAGAAATTACATATTCTAATGATATATCAGATAGAGGCTTTACAAAAATTGCTGTACCAAATGTTAATAAAACAATTGTAAATAAGCCATCTTTAATTGTGAATTTTTTATTGCTATCACCACTATAAATATGTCTAAATACATCACAAACACCTTTAAGCCATAAAGCAATAGCAAGTAAATGG
>JAXFTN010000113.1:0-4545 GCA_034176765.1 Bacilli bacterium
AATTTAATAAATAGATCAAGCGCAAATAAAATAATAATTCCTGAAATCAAGTAGCCTACTAAGCTTTGGTATTTATCTTGAAATACTGCAAAGATAATGATTCCTGATAAAACAAAATAAACAATACTTTCAATAATTGGTGTTGTTGGTTTCTTATTAATCGAACGATAAAAGGAGATTGTGCTGAGTTTACCTATTCCTAATAAAAATAAGATGATACCAACAATTAACATAATCCATTGAATGATAAATCTCCAACCTAGAATTACTAGAACTCCAACAAGGATTAATGTTAAAGGATAATAAGATGGAATATAGTCTTTATTAATAAAAGCACTAATCCATATAGCAATACCATGCATTATGATGAAGGCACCAACGATTAAAGCAAAGTAATTAGCGAGATGACTAGGAAATATAAATCCCAAAACACCTATAATAAGTGCTAAAATGCCATAAAATAATTTAAGAAATCTTTTAGTTTTCATTTTTATACCTCCATAATTATTATACATTACTTACGAAATAACATTAAGTTTTATTTGTTTATTAATTGGTGTATACTAATGATATTATCTATTATAAATAAGGACGTGATTTTATGAAAAAAGAAGTATTACAAAAATATGCTAACCTTATTGTAACTAAAGGTGGCAATGTTCAAGAAGGACAAGATGTTATTATTACAATTGAAGTTGATCAATATGAATTCGCAAAATTGTTAGTAGAAGAATGTTACAAGGCAAAAGCTAGTAAAGTAACAGTTAATTGGTCATATCAAGAAATTTCAAAATTACATTATAATTATCAATCTGAAGAAGTATTAAGTACTGTACTTGATTGGGAAAAAGCAAGATTACAACATTATGTTGATCGTATCCCAGTTCAAATCCATATTTTATCTCAAGATCCAGATGGTATGAAAGGTGTTGACCAACAAAAGATTACTAAAGCAAGAATGGCAACTTATCCAATTACAAAGCCATATAATGATGCTTTAGAAAATAAATATCAATGGACAATCGCTGCTGTTCCTTCTGTTGCTTGGGCTAAAAAAGTATTTCCTGAATTAAGTGAAGAAGAAGCTTATGATAAATTATGGGAAGCTATTTTATATACAACACGTGTAACTGAAGATCCAATTAAGGAATGGGATGACCATAATAAAGATTTAGAAGAACGTAGTAGATACTTAAATTCTTTAGGTTTAGTCGAGTTACGTTATAAATCAAGCAATGGAACTGATTTTAAAGTTGGTTTAATTGAAGATTGTTTATTCTGTGGTGGAGGAGAAAAAGCATTAGGAAGTGGAATATATTATAATCCTAATATGCCTACTGAAGAAATCTTTACTTCTCCTAAAAAAGGTGTAGCTGAAGGTGTTGTATATTCAACAAAACCACTATCATATAGAGGTGAAATTATTGATAATTTCTCAATGCGTTTTGAAGGTGGAAAAGTAGTCGAAGTACATGCTGAGAAAAATGAAGAATTATTAAAACAAATGATTTCTCTAGATGAAGGTGCTAGTTATTTAGGAGAATGTGCTTTAGTTCCTTTTGATTCACCAATTTCTAATTCAAAAATTTTATTCTTTAATACATTATTTGATGAGAATGCATCTTGTCACTTAGCTGTCGGAAGAGGATTTTCAAATTTGATTAAAGATTATGAAAAATATACGAATGAAGAATTAGAAGCTAAAGGTATTAATTCTTCTATGTCACATGTTGATTTTATGATTGGCTGTGAAGATTTATCAATTGTTGGTGTTGATAAAGAAGGTAAAGAACATCAAATATTTAAAAATGGTAATTGGGCTTTTTAACGGAATATTATGGGTATAATTGAATCAATTGTATTGTCTTTGTCTTTAGCTATAGACGCAACAGCTGTTAGTATAACTAATGGATTGGTCTACAATAATTTATCAAAGAAAAAGGTAGTCTTGAGTGCTATCTTTTTTGGAGTGTTTCAAGCTGTAATGCCTCTAATAGGATATTCATTAATGTTACTTTCATCTTTAAATGAAAGTGTCAATACTTTTGTTAAGGGTGTTGATCATTGGATTGCTTTTGCTTTATTACTATTTTTAGGTGGTAAGATGATTGTTGATGCCATTAAAGAGATTAGAGCTTCTAAAAAAGGAAATGAAGAAACGGAAGAAGTAAAGAATGAAGATTTATCTATTAAAACATTATTCATTCAAAGTGTAGCTACTTCTATTGATGCATTTGCTGTTGGCATTTCTTTATATGCAACTTCAAATAGTGAAGGTGGTAAATCTGATATTTGGTGGACCTTTTTAATAATAGGTGTCATCACATTTGTTTGTTCCATTCTAGGATCATTATTTGGAAAAGTTATTGGTAATGTTGTTAAAAAAGTTGCTCCCATTATCGGAGGATTAGTGCTCATAGGAATTGGTATTTCAATTGTTGTTGAACATTTGTTATAATAAATATATGGAGATAAATTATTATGAAAAAAACTGTTAAGGGTATTGTAATAGGTGTAGGTTCATTACTTGGAGTGACTCTTCTATTAGTAGGTGGCTATGTTGGTTATGTTTTTGGTCAATATTATCGTTTAGAAGATAATCTAGATATTGAAGTAGAAAATAAATCATTAGTTTCATCTAATATAAATTTGAATGAAGAATATAAAATTTCTACATATAATATCGGGTTTGGAGCTTATAACCAAGAATATACATTCTTTATGGATGAAGGTTATATGGAAGATGGAACGAAAGTTGTTGGTACTGAAGCATCAGCTTTTTCAAAAGACGCTGTATTAGAAGATACAAATGGTGCAGCAAATACTATTAAAAATTTCAATCCTGATTTTGCTTTTTTCCAAGAAGTAGATACAGATTCTAAAAGAAGTTACCACGTTAATCAATATGACATTATTAAAGAAACGATGGGTAATTATACTTCAACATATGCTTGTAATTTCCATTCAGCTTATTTAATGTATCCACTTAATAAACCAATGGGTGTTATTAATTCTGGTATTGCTACTTTATCAAAGTTTAATATCGAGTCCAGTGTTAGAAAATCTTTTACTATTACTGATAATAAATTTGATCGTTTATTTGATTTAGATAGATGTTTTAACGCTTCATATTTACCAATTAATGGTAGTGACAAGAAATTTGTTTTAGTTAACATTCATATGTCAGCTTATGATAAAGGTGGAACTATTAGAGAAAAACAAATGCAAGAATTAAATGCCTTCCTAGATAGTGAAGTAGAAAAAGGTAATTATATTGTTGCTGGTGGAGACTTTAATCATGATTTATTAACTTATAACCCTAACTATAGTTTTACAAAAAATAATAAACCATTTAGCGAAAACTTCACTCAATTAACTCCTGATTGGTTATCATTCTTTTTTGATGAAGAGGGCAATGGCCCAATTAATTCATTAAGTGTTGTTGCTTCATCTAATACTCCTACTTGTCGTGATGCCGACATTACATGGCAACCAGGTGTATCATATGTTTCAACAATTGATGGATTCTTAGTCTCTTCAAATATTGATGTTATAAGTCATGCTAATATTCAAACAGCAACTGAGAATTTATCAGGTTTTGCATATAGTGATCACGATCCTGCTACAATGACTTTTAAATTAAAAATTTAGCTGGTAATTAACCAGCTTTTTTTGGAGGTAATTATGGAATTTCAAATAATTAATGATCTTAAAATTAAAAATTTAAATATGGTAGTTTTATCTAAAGATGGAGATATAATAGATAATCAAAAACTAACATTTGATAATGAAAAAATTAACGTAACATTAGAATATAAAGAAGGAATTTCTATATATTTTGAAAAAGGGAAAATTAAAACAGAAACAATAATACTTTCTCCATTAATTGAAATTTTAAAGATAAGATATAATAAAAATAATAAATTATATACTATTGATTATTTATTAAAAAAAGACAACTATGGAAAAGTTACACCCTATACTTTAAGTGATGACAAAAATCTATGGTATAGAGAAGATAAAAAGAAAAATATTTATGTATGGACACCTTCCAATTTTTCAAAGAAAAAGCAATATAAATTAATGCTTTGTTTTGATGGACAAAACATTTTTGATACGACTAAAGTTGGTGAATATACTAAAAATCATGATAATTATGGAAGTTGGCAAATAGAAACAACTATTGAAGCATTTAATAAAAATCACGAAGATGATTATATAGTTGTTGGTATTGACAATGCTGATATTTATCGCGATAGCGAATTGACTTTAAATATGAAGCTAACTGATTTTGTTGAACTTGCTCAAGTGGAGTTTGCTCATTGTTTTGAAGATGGAAAAGAAATGTATTTCGAGTACTTTTCTAATTTTATTAAAGAAACATTATTTCCATTTATTAAAAGTAAATATAATCTTAAAGAAGAAAAACTAACTGTAGTTGGTTCTTCTTCAGGTGGAGAGGCATCCTTTTATTTTGGATTACAAAATATGGATATAGTAGAAAGAATATTTTGCTTTTCTTCCGCAACAGCTACAATTAAACCA
>JAXFTN010000114.1:0-2348 GCA_034176765.1 Bacilli bacterium
CATCAATTCCTAAAACACTTGTAAGAGAACATGTTAGAACATAAGCTTATGATAATGAAGTCTGTAAATATACTCTACTTTATATTATTGATACTCCAATATCACAAGAACTTCTTCCTACAAAAGATGATAAGATTGCGCAAAAAACCGAAGATACAGTTGGGCCTTATGAATTAAATGATTTCTTTATTTATCATTTTTTACGTAAATCTTTTAGACCAGAAAAAATATTATTTTTAGCAGAACATGCTTATAAAAATATATATGACAGAGAATTTATTAAAAAATGGTTAAAAAACTTCTATCGTCGTTTTTATATGAACCAATTTAAACGTTCATGTATTCCTGATGGAGTAAAGGTAGGAACTGTATCAATCTCACCTCGTGGAGATTGGAGAATGCCTAGTGATATGTCATCAAAAGAAATCCTTGAAGAAATAGAAAATTTATAAATGAATATCAATAAATTTGTTATATAAAAATTATGTGCTACAAATTAAAAGTGACTTTAATTTTGTAGCACATATTTTTTTCTATGATATTTTCTATTTTTTTAATTCTTCTAATATATCTTCAGCTTCTTTTAAGCCGAGTTCAGCGGCTCTAATTAAACACTCGATACATTTATTTTCATTTATTTTCAATCCATAATTTCCTTGAAAATAAGCTAAAGCTAGTTCAAACAATGATTCTGGGCAATCCAATTTAGCTGCTTTCTTCAAGTATTTTAAAGCCTTCTTTTCATCCTTATCGACACCCAAACCATCTCTATAACAAATATATAAAAAGTGAGTAGCTTCTTCATCATTAAGTTTTGAAGCATCATTAAACAATTTAAAAGCTTTCTTTAAATCTTTTTTTACACCACGACCGACATGATATAAATATCCTAAGTGTGTAATAGCACTTGGGTAACCTAATTCAGCTAATAAATTATAATATTCGATTGCTTTGCTATAACTTTGTTTACAACCATCACCTTTTTCATAATGATTTCCTACTATAAAAATGGCATTAACATTTCCTAATTCGGCTGCTTTATTCAACCATTTAAATGCTTCATATGGGTCGTGTTCAACTCCAATTCCTTCATCATAACACCTACCTAATGAAAACATACCTTCAGCACTATTTAAATCAGCAGCTTTTTTACTATATAAAAATGCTTTGTCATAATCTTGCTCAACCTCATTACCATGAATATATAATCCAGCTAATAGAACAAGCGAATCAACGCAATTGTTATCAGCAGCTTTTTCCAACCAAGAAAGTGCCTCTACATTATTGTATGGAACATGATATCCTTCTAAATATAGAAGACCCATTAAATATTGAGCAAGATTGTAACCTTGCTCAGCAGAATTTAAAGCCAATTCAAATCCCTCAGTAGCTTTTAATCGATCATCATCATGTGCAGTTAAATAAATGAGAGCTAATTCATACATAGCTATAGGGTCATTTTGTTCAACAGCTTTTTTATACCATGTAATAGCTTTTGTAATATCTTCATCATTTGGAAGATAATCGTCGTTGCATCCATATTTGTATACATTACCTAATAATGTAGCTGCTTTTAAAACTCCATTATTTGATGCTTTTTCCAAAAGTTTTATGATTACACTTATATCTTCTATAGAATCTTTATTTTTTAGATAATATTTTGCTAATAAGTACATAGCTTCATAATCCTGATTAAAACATCTTAATTTAAGTTCAGTTAAGTTTTCATTATTTATTTCAAAATCTTCATCCAATAAATCGTTTCTCATACAAACCTCCTTATAAAGCATTAATAATTATAAAAACAAAAATAAATATTTATATTACATATTTCCCATTTAGCGCAGTTTCGGTTTTATATCTTAATAGCATTTTTGTATTATAATTGAAGTTCTCTATATCATATTCAATGTAAGATGGTTCATATTGACTAAAAATTATAATACTAAAAATATATTCTCCATTTACATATCTAGATCCATCTGAAAAAACAAATCTATAGCTATCATTATTAGAATCATAAAATTCTTCTAATGTTTCAGCTTTCTTAAAACTATAAGTTGTAAAAGCTCCTACAAAGGTTGATTTTTTTTCACCTCTTGTTCCTAGAAGTTCATATTTTTGAGACTTTAAATAGGTTAATACTTCTTGTAAGTAGTTTTGATATCCTTCATTATCTATATTAAAATAAATATCTTTATCTTTAAATTTTAAATAATCTACACTTTTTAGTACTGGTAATTCTTTAACAAAACATTCTTCTAACTTCTCACTAGAAAACCATTCATTTATTTTATAGTCATTTGATCCACAGGATACTAATGATAACACCAAAATAAGTGTAATAA
>JAXFTN010000115.1:0-16772 GCA_034176765.1 Bacilli bacterium
ATTATTATCTTAATAGATATAAATTAGAATATTATAAAATAGTTGTCTAAAGGAGGTGTTATTTTTATGAAAAAAATAGGAAAAATTATTTTACCATTATTATTTAGCTTTTCTTTATGTGGATGTTCATTATTTGAACAAATCATAGATAGTATTACATCACCTACTTATGATAATGGTGTTGAGCCTACTAAAAATGAAGTTAATTTTTAAAATTATTTAGATTTTGTCGATTTAGAGCATATGAACTATACTGGAAATACAAAAATGCTTGTTATTCCAGTAAATTTTGAAGGTGATAATTTAAAATATAAAGAAAACGCAGGATTTTTAAGTGGAGGTTATGCAACTACTTCTTCGCGTTCTGATACCGATTTATATAATGCTTTTTTTGGAGACTCATCAGATACTGGATGGGAATCAGTAAGTAGTTATTATTATAAATCGAGTTATGGTAAATTGAATATTACTGGTGAAGTAACTCCTGCTTATACAGTTGATTGTAGTATTTATGATTTACTTAGTGGAAATGTAGGTGGTTCACTTAATGATCCAACTTACTACATTCTTGAAAAAGCAGTAGAATGGGTTCGTAATAATTCAGACATTGATTTAAAACAATATGACTGTGATAAAGATGGTTATTTGGATTCAGTCTTTTTAATTTACAATGTAGATTATACTGATGCTGGATTAGATAAAGCAGATACAAATGATTTATTTTGGGCTTTTACATATTGGGACACAGATACAAAACCATCATTAGATAAACCTAAACCTTGTGTTTATGGATGGGCAAGTAAACGTTTTATGGATGATGGTGGATTTGTTAAACCAGATGCACATACCTATATTCATGAAACAGGACATGTATTAGGCCTAGATGATTACTATACTTATGATACTGATGATTATGATGCTTTAGGTGGGCTTGATATGATGGACCTAAATATTGGTGATCACAATGCGTTTTCTAAATCACTATTAGGTTGGACTAATCCAACACATGTAAAAGAAGCTACAACTTACACATTAAGGCCTTTTGAAAGTTCGGGAGATTGTTTGATCATTAAACCCAATTGGGGGGGTTCTTTCCTTGATGAATATTTAATTATTGAATATTATACTCCTACTGGACTTAATTATGCCGATTCGCATAGTAAATATAGTAATAGGCAATTACTATATTCTAAAAATGGAATTAAGGTTTTACATGTTGATGCTCGTTTAGGTAAGTTTGTATGGAATACAACTAAAGATAATACTACTTATAAAGGATTTACAACTGATTTAATTGATAACTATAACTCAACAACTGGCTTATATACTTATAGTGATATAGCAGCAAGCAATACTGCTTCTCGTAGTTCTAGCGAAAGAAAATTGGTATCACTAATTGACGCATCTGTACCATTAGACAGTGCCAATAGAGTAAAGAAAGGAAAATATGCAGATAATTCCTTCTTATTCATTCAAGGTACTGGATTTGGATATGATGGTAAATATACTACATTTAAATTTAACAGTGGATTAGAAGTAGATTTTGGTTTTGTAGTTGATTCATTAGAAAGCGATTTAGCTACATTAACATTCTTTGCTTTAAATGAAGAACAATAATATTAAGGGTAACTATCTTGTAGTTACCTTTTTTAATGTGCTATTTAAAATACATAAATATAAACATTTACATAAAATGACGAAAATGCTTGACATATTTATGTAAATGTGGGTAAAATAATATCGCGTTTGCACGATACGATATCAATAACCCGGTTGGGTTATTTTTAAAGCCTTGTGCTTGATACACCGGGTATTGTGTGTTTGAATGCATGTTAAATTTATATTTCTTGAAAGGAGGAAATAAAATGCCAACAATTAACCAATTAGTACGTAAAGGTCGTACAGAAAACGAAGTAAAATCAAAATCACCAGCTTTAAACAAGAGATTTAATTCTTTAAAGAAAAAAGAAACAAATCAAAATGCTGCTCAAAAGCGTGGTGTTTGTACTCGTGTTGGTACTATGACACCTAAAAAACCTAACTCAGCTTTACGTAAGTATGCTCGTGTACGTTTATCAAATGGATATGAAGTCACAGCTTATATCGGTGGTGAAGGTCATAACTTACAAGAACACTCAACTGTTATGATTCGTGGTGGTCGTGTTAAAGACTTACCAGGTGTTCGTTACCATGTTATTCGTGGTACATTAGACTGTGCAGGTATTGAAAAACGTAGACAAGGTCGCTCTTTATACGGAACTAAAAAACCTAAAGCAGCTAAATAATCAATATCAATATTATTAAATTGATTTTAATTAAATTACGAAAGTATATTTTCACAATTGGAAAGGAGGAAATTATATGCCACGTAAAGGAAGCGTTGCTAAACGCGATGTGTTACCAGATCCAATTTACAATTCAAAATTAGTAACACGTTTAATTAATAAAATCATGTTAGATGGTAAAAGAGGAACTGCTCAAACTATCTTATATAACGCATTTAACAAAATTGAAGCTAAAACAGGAAAAGCTGCAATGGACGTTTTTGCTACTGCAATTAACAATATTATGCCAGAACACGAATTAAAAACTCGTCGTATTGGTGCTGCTAACTATCAAGTCCCAATTGAAGTTTCCCCAGAAAGAAAAGTCACATTAGGATTACGTTGGTTGGTTAGTTATTCACGTTTAAGAAATGAAAAGACAATGGAAGACAAATTAGCTGCTGAAATTATTGATGCTGCTAATGGTGTTGGTGCATCTGTTAAGAAACGTGAAGATACTCATAGAATGGCTGAAGCTAACAAAGCTTATGCACATTACCGTTGGTAATCTAAAAAGGAGATTAAAACAATGGCTCGTAAGTTCGATTTACATGAAACTCGTAATATCGGTATCATGGCTCACATTGATGCTGGTAAGACAACTTGTACAGAACGTATCTTATATTACACAGGTAAAATTTATAAGATAGGTGAAACTCATGATGGCGGAGCTACCATGGACTGGATGGCTCAAGAACAAGAACGTGGTATTACTATTACTTCAGCTGCTACTACAGCTGAATGGAAAGGCCACAGAATTAACGTCATCGACACTCCAGGGCACGTCGACTTTACTGTTGAAGTTGAACGTTCATTACGTGTTCTAGATGGTGCTGTTACTATTCTAGATGGTAAAAACGGTGTTGAACCACAAACTGAAACTGTTTGGAGACAAGGTTCAAAATACGGTGTTCCACGTATCGTCTTTGTTAATAAACTTGACGCTATCGGTGCTGATTTTGAAATGTCTGTTAGATCATTACATGATCGTCTAGAAGCTAACGCTGCTGCTGTTCAATATCCAATTGGTATTGAATCAACACTAAAAGGTGTTATCGATATCATTGAACAAAAAGCTTGGATTTATAGTGATGACAAAGCTGTCCCACCTACAGAAGTAGAAATTCCTGCTGAATACACTGATAAAGTTGCTGAATTAAGAAGTATTCTTTTTGAAAAATTAGCTAACTTTGATGATGATGTAATGATGACAGTTCTTGATGGTGGAGAACCAACAGTAGAAAAAACAAAAGAAGTAATTCGTAAAGCTGTTTTAACAGGTGAATTCTTCCCAGTATTCTGTGGTTCTGCATATAAGAACAAAGGTATTCAATTATTACTTGATGGTATCGTTGACTACTTACCATCACCATTAGATATTCCACCTGCTAAAGGTACTTTAGAAGATGGTAGTGAATATGAATGTATTCCTGATGATAATGCTCCACTTGCTGCTTTAGCATTCAAGATTGCTACTGACCCATTTGTTGGTCGTTTAGCTTTCTTCCGTGTTTACACAGGTACAGCTAGATCAGGATCATATGTTCTAAACTCAACTAAAGGTGTTAAAGAAAGATTTGCACGTTTAGTTTATATGCACTCAAATCACAGACAAGAAACTGAAGAAGTTCCTGCAGGTGATATTGCTGCTGCAATTGGTCTTAAAAATACAACAACTGGTGATACACTATGTGATGAAAACAAAGTTGTTATTCTAGAAAAAATGGAATTCCCAGAACCAGTTATTGAACAAGCTATTGAACCAAAGACAAAAGCTGACCAAGAAAAAATGACAGCTGCTTTAGTTAAATTAGCTGAAGAAGACCCAACTTTAAAAGTTTACACAAATAACGAAACTGGCCAAACTATTATTGCTGGTGTTGGTGAATTACACCTTGATATCGTTGTTGACCGTCTAAAAAGAGAATTTAATGTTAACTGTAATGTAGGTGCTCCACAAGTTGGTTATCGTGAAACAATTCGTAGAGTTGCTGATTGTGAAGGTAAATACATTAAACAATCTGGTGGTCGTGGTCAATATGGTCACGTATGGATCAAATTTGAACCAAACCCAGGTAAGGGATTTGAATTCGTTGATGCTATCGTTGGTGGTACTGTTCCACGTGAATATATCAAACCAACAGGTGAAGGTTTAAAAGATGCTCTTGAAAGAGGTCTAGTTGCTGGTTACCCTGTCGTTGATATTAAAGCAACATTATTTGATGGTTCTTACCATGATGTTGACTCATCTGAAGCTGCTTATAAAATTGCTGCATCTATGGCATTAAAAGAAGCTGCTAAGAAATGTGATCCTGTAATTCTAGAACCTATTATGAAAGTAGAAATTACAGTTCCAGAGCAATATTACGGTGACGTTATTGGAGATATTTCAAAACGTCGTGGTAATATGATTGGAGAATCTCAACGTGGTAATGCTAAAATCGTTGATGCATTTATCCCACTATCAGAAATGTTTGGATATGTTACAGACTTACGTTCATTTACACAAGGACGTGGTTCATATTCAATGCAATTCGACCACTTTGGTGAAACACCAAGATTCATTGCTGATGAAATTATTAAAAAATCAGGAATGTCAAACCGTTAATTAATACCTAGTGTATTGATTTTATAAAAAATTTGCTATAAACTGAATTCGTTGGAATTTAAATTTAAAAATAAAGGGAGGAAATTCAAACATGGCAAAAGAAAAATTTGACAGAAGTAAAGTCCACGTTAATATTGGTACTATTGGACACGTTGACCACGGTAAAACAACATTAACAGCAGCTATTACAACTGTTTTAGCAGAACAAGGTGGCGCTCAAGCTAAAGCTTACGACCAAATCGACTCTGCTCCAGAAGAAAAAGCTCGTGGTATTACAATTAACACAGCTCACATCGAATACCAAACAGCAACTCGTCACTATGCACACGTTGACTGTCCAGGACACGCTGACTATGTTAAAAACATGATTACAGGTGCAGCTCAAATGGACGGCGCAATCTTGGTTGTTGCTGCTACAGATGGCGTTATGCCTCAAACTCGTGAACACATCTTACTTGCTCGTCAAGTTGGTGTTCCTTACATCGTTGTTTTCTTAAACAAATGTGACTTAGTCGATGACCCAGAATTAATCGACTTAGTTGAAATGGATGTTCGTGAATTATTATCATCATATGGTTTCCCAGGTGATGAAGTACCAGTCATCCGTGGTTCTGCTCGTCAAGCATTAGATGGTGATGCAGAAGCTAAAAAACAAATCATTGCTTTAATGGATGCTGTTGATAGCTATATCCCAGCTCCTCAAAGAGATTCAGACAAACCATTCTTATTACCTATCGAAGACGTCATGACAATTTCAGGTCGTGGTACTGTTGTTACAGGTAGAGTAGAACGTGGTATGTTAAAATTAGGTGATGAAGTTGAAATCGTCGGTATTAAACCAACAAAGAAATCAGTTGTTACAGGTATCGAAATGTTCCGTAAATCACTTGATTATGCTGAAGCTGGTGACAACGCTGGTGTCTTATTACGTGGTGTAAACCGTGATGAAGTCGTTCGTGGTCAAGTTTTAGCTAAACCTGGATCAGTTACACCTCATACAAAATTCTCTGCATCTGTTTACGTTTTAACAAAAGAAGAAGGTGGACGTCACACATCATTCCGTGCTAACTATCGTCCTCAATTCTACTTCCGTACAACAGATATTACAGGTGTCATTTCATTACCAGAAGGTGTTGAAGTTGTTATGCCAGGTGATAACGTTGAATTAACAGTAGAATTAATTCACCCAGTCGCAATTGAAAAAGGTACAAAATTCTCAATTCGTGAAGGTGGCCGTACAGTTGGTGCTGGTACAGTTACTGAAATTGAAAAATAATTTTGTAACAAAATATAAAAGATCGTCTTTATTGACGATCTTTTTTTGCTTTTTTAAGGAAAGTATTAAAAAGTTTCTGTGCTTCTTTGTATGATTTCTTTGATAATTTAATTACATATTGAAATAGCATATTGAATAAATCATATAATTTTTTGTATAGTTTTTCGTCGATAAAATTAATTGTTGTATTTAATAAAGTTACTATGTTTTGTTTAATAACTTTTATTAATTCAATACTTTTAGTTTCAATTGCAGATGCTATGTTAAGAAGAGAAGCCGTTATATTTTTAAAGACATCTCGGAAATTAAAATTTTGTGCTCGAAATGAAAAATTTTCATCTATCAATTCATTAATTAATTCATCATATAAGTTATCTTGTTCATTACAAATTATTAATGTATCAAAGTAGTTTTTGTATAGTAAAGATAAAGGAATTATCGTATTTGTTGTTAAATTATTATATGAACAATTATTTTTGTTTTTAACTTCTTTAATTTCATCTTTAGAAGTAGTAAATTTTCGAGTGAGTCGTGGTAAATTTAAAGATAATCCTGGATAAATTTCTTTATTTTTAAGATTTGGATTTAATAAAATAATCTCGTTCAAATTGATGTTTCTTTCACTTGAAATTTTTTCTAATGTATCAGTTGGTTGGCAAATATATAGTTCCAAATTACTTAATATTTCATGCATTATTTTTCTCCTGTATCATTACATTTTATTACTTTACTTATATCTTTATACTTGATAAAATTATATTTAATGAGAAGAAAGGAAGAAGGTATGGAAGAGTTACATTTAAATAAGCAAACAAGTTACGACCAAACTACTGACCAACCAAAACAGTTAGAGATTTTTAAAGCTACTACTGGAAGGCGTGTTTTGAGTTTCTTTTGTGATGCAATTTGTGTCTTATTACTTTTTATTATTTTACAATCAACTATTGTTTCCTTAGTTGTTAATAAAGCTTTTGATTTTGATACTAAAAGAACTACACTTATGGAACGTGAATTAGACTCACATCTTTTTGAAGCTGGTATTTACAATGGTGAAACTTACGATTGTCTAACTTTGAATCAAAGTTTTGATAAAGAATCTGGAGTTGCTTTTGATCATTACCATGAAAAGATTGTCTATTTTTACACAAACTTTAGTGCCTTAAATGACGATGGAAAAGAGCTAATTGACATTAAAAATTATTATAAAGAAATACAAGAAAGTAATTTATTTGATGTAACTGGTGATTATAATTCTCCTGAAACTTTTAGCGCTACACCAAAAAGCGATGTAGAGGAAAGTCAAATGAGAGAATTTTACCAAAATACTGCATACCAATCTGCATTAAATGCACTTGCCTATGATGAAGTTATTTTACCAATCCAAAAATCTTTATTAATAGCGCAAGTTATTCAAATTCTTGTCTCCTGTACTTTATCTTCCATTGTCTTTTTATTAGTTGTTCCAATGTGCAATAAAAAAGGACAAACACTTGGTATGATGTTTATGAAAACTGCTGTAGTGAACCGTGCTAATGGTTTCCAAGCTAAGAAAACTCAAGTTTTAATAAGATTTTTAATCTTATTCTTGTTTGAAGGATTGTTATCAGTTTTCGTTTTAGGAATACCTGCACTCATCTCATTTACAATGATGATGTTTAGCAAGGAAAACAATTCATTACATGACTATTTTTCAGCATCAATTGTTGTGGATTTATCTCGTACAAGAATTTTTAAAAATGAACAAGAATTTTTGGATTATGTAGCAAAAGAAGAAGAAGCAAAAAAATCATATACTTCATCGATGTTTACTTCTCAACTTATTTCAGACCAAACTAGTGAATTTTCTAGTGAAAAAACAACTGAAGATAAGTAAATTCAATTGTTAATTAAGCAAAAATACTAAATTAATGTTTCTTTTTGCTTTTTGATAGAGACATCAAGCTCTCGATAAAGTTAGTCTTAATTGTTGGCTAAACAGTATAATAGTTGTCAAATTGTTTTTCCGCTAACGATTATAGCTCGTGCTTGAAATATATAACTTGTAAAGTTATAATTAAATTAAATAATGGAGGAATACTATGGAAATTCGTTTAGAAAATCTAACTAAGGTATATAAAGGAACAAAAGCTGATCCTAATGGCTGTGTTGCTGTTAACAACCTTGATATTTTGATTCCTGATGGTAAATTAGTTGGATTATTAGGCCCTTCTGGATGTGGTAAGTCGACAACACTTTACATGATTTCTGGATTATTAGAGCCAACAAGCGGCCGAATTTGGTTCGGCGATGAGGATGTTACTGATTTAACTCCTGAAAAAAGAGGTATTGGTTTAGTTTTCCAAAACTACGCTTTATACCCACACATGACAATTCGTAGAAACATTTCTTTCCCACTAGAAAATTTAAGAGTTGAGGAAGAAGTAGTTGATGACGAAGGAAACACTGTCATGAAAAAAAGAAAACTAACAGCTGATGAAATTAATATTTTAGTTACTGATGCTGCTCGTTTAGTCCAAATTGATAATTTACTTGATCGTAAACCAAGTCAACTATCTGGTGGTCAACAACAACGTGTTGCTATTGCACGTGCTCTTGTAAAGAAACCTCGTGTTCTTTTACTTGATGAACCACTTTCAAACTTAGATGCTCGTTTACGTTTACAAACACGTGAAGAAATTCGTCGTTTACAAAGAACAACTGGTATTACAACAGTTTTCGTTACACACGACCAAGAAGAAGCTATGTCAATTTGTGATGAAATCGTTGTTATGAAAAATGGTCTTGAACAACAAAAAGATGCACCTCAAGAAGTTTATAATAACCCTGTAAATCTTTTCGTTGCTCAATTCTTAGGTAACCCACCAATTAATGTATTTGATGGTCAAATTAGAGATAATGCATTATTTATTGGTAAAGATAAACTATGGGACATTACTGAAGAAATGGCAAGATCAGCAAGCCGTATTAAACAAGTAGTTCCAGTCTTAAATGTTACAGCTCAATTTGCAGATGGACAAGAAAAGACATTAGACGTTATCGGAAAAGATGTTATTTGTAAAGTAGAACCTGGACATGGTTATACTGAAGTTGAAACAAATCCATTCCACCCAATTAGAGGACACGAAGCAGAATATATTTCAAAAGAATTAAATGTTTTTGTTCCTGCTAATGTTATGGAAGAATTAATCAAGGATGTTGATTTAGAAAAAGCTGGTCAATGTAAATTAAAACTTGAATTAGGTAAAGCTAAAAAAGTTAGTAACTCAGTTATCTTAGACCAAGATGTCTATGTAGCTGTTCGTCCTGAAGGTTTCAGTGTTGGTAGAGATGGATGCTTAAGTGCATTTGTTGAACAAATTGAAACTTTAGGTCGTGATATTTCAATTGTTGGTACTCACCCAAACTGTGTAAAACCAACATTCAAGGCAATTGTCGATGCTGACACACCTGTTACTCCAGGTCAAATGAAATTAGGAATTAAGAAAAATAAATGCTTTGTTTTCACTAAGGATACTGAAGAGAGGATTCTATAATTATGGAGTCTAAAAACAACTGGAAAGGATGGCTTTATTTAGCACCTGTATTAATCTTAATGATAGTCTTTACTTTCTATCCATTGATTAATACAATCGTTATTGCTTTCTTAAAAGAATACAATTACGCTCGTGGTGATTCAGTATTAGGTTCTATGTTTACTAATGGCATAACATTAGAAAACTTTGGATATGTTTTGGGTATTACACCAAAAGTAATTAACGGAATCGAAGTCTATTATGAACCTGTTATTAAATATGCTATTCCAAATACATTTATCATCGTATTTGTAACAGTTCCATTATCAATTATCATTTCTTTATTGATAGCTGTTGCATTAAATTCAATTAAAGCATTAACAAAGGTTTTCCAAACTATTTTCTTTGTTCCTTATGTAACTAATGCTATTGCGATTGGTATGGTTTTCTCAGTTATTTTCGCTGGACATAATGGTTTGTGGAATACAATTTTCCATTTAGGCGATACTTATTGGGTAGATATGGCTGCACCTCGTAGTAGAGCGATGTTTGCATTATGTGTATATATTATTTGGCATGCATTACCTTATAAGATTTTAATTTTCTTATCAGGTTTACAAGGTATTGATAAACAATATTATCAAGCTGCTAAAATTGATGCTGCATCTAAATTTAAAACTTTCATGAACGTAACAGTTCCTTTATTGAGTCCTCAAATTGTATATGTATTGATTACATCTTTGATTGGATCATTTAAAGAATATTCTTCCGTTGTAGGTTTATTCAATCAACCGGGTACATCTTCTGGATCAAAAAATATGTACACTGTTGTTTATTACATCTATGATAATATTTCAAGTAACACAACTTTAGCTTCAGCTGCTGCGGTTATTCTATTTATTATAATTTTAATCTTCACAGCTATTCAAAAAGTTGTTACTGATAAGAAAGTTCATTACTAGGAGGTAAATTAAAATGGCAAAAAATGTTATTAATAAAAGTTACTCTCCTGCTGAAATAGCTCGTGCAAGACATTTAAATCTTGTAATTAAAGATATAAAGGGCACAACTGAACAAATTGAAAAACGTGATAAAGTTCTTCATACAATTTGGTTAGTATTAGTATATGCTTTCTTAGTGTTTATGAGTGTTGTAGTTTTAATCCCATTCTATTGGATGATTATTACTTCACTAAAATCTGTTAATGAAATTCGTAATGAAATTACTTACTTCCCTAAAGAAATAATTTGGGAAAACTATGTTGTCCTATTTAAAGGAGCTGAAGTGGGAACTTTCTTTGAAAACACACAAGTTATTTCTCCATTCGACTTCTGGGTATATTTACGTAATACATTAATCGTTGGCGTTTTATCAACAGCTGGAACTATTTTCACTACTATTCTTGCTGCATTTGCCTTCTCAAGATTGCAATTCAAAGGTAGAGACTTAATGTTCACTATCTTATTAGCAACAATGATGATTCCTGGTGAAATGATGGTTATTACTAACTACATTACAGTTGCTAAACTTGGATGGTTAGAAACTGATGTTGGTGTCTTTACTGCAATGATTATTCCATTTATTGTTTCTGTCTTCTATATTTATTTATTAAGACAAAACTTTAAGCAAATTCCAAACGAACTTTACTACGCAGCTAAAGTTGATGGTAAATCTGACTGGGAGTATTTGTGGAAAGTCATGGTTCCACTAGCTTCCCCAACATTAATTACAATCTTTATTTTAAAACTTATGGGTGCATGGAACTCATACGTTTGGCCAAATCTTGTAGCAAATAAAGAAAATCTTCGTTTGATTACTAATGGTTTACGTGGATATTCACCTAACCCAGATGGTCAACCAAACCAAGCACTACAAATGGCTGCTACTGTTATTGTTACTACTCCACTTCTCTTATTATTCATTTTCTTTAGAAAATATATTATGAGAGGTGTTGGACGTGCTGGTCTAAAAGGTTAATATTTTAGATTAAATCTAATTATTATAAAATTAAAGAAAGGAAAAAATTATGAATTTTAAAAAATCATTTTCAACTGCTGCATTTGCATTATTAGCTTGTGCTAGTGTTGGTTCACTTACATCTTGTCGTGACAACGGTGACAAAGTTGTTTTCTGGCACACAATGGGTAAATCAAATCAAACTTTATTAAATAGTATGATTGAAGCTTTCCAAAAATCTCCTGAAGGCAAAGATGCTGAAGGTAATCCTATCGTTGTTGAACATGCTGCTCAAGGTGGTTATACAGATATCAAAGCAAAATTATTAAAAGCTATTCCTGCTAAAACTACTCCTACTATGGCATATGCTTATCCAGACCATGTTGCTGAATATATTAATGCTGGAGCAGTCTTAAAATTAGATGATTTTATTGCAAATGAAGAATATGGCTTTTCAGAAGAAGAATTAGCTGACTATTCAATGTATTGGAGCGAAGGTACTTGTTATGATAATGCAGGTTCTGTATACTCTGTTCCTTACACAAAATCAACTGAAGTTATTTTCTATAACAAAACAGTATTTGAAGAGATGGGATATTCTGTTCCAACTAAATGGTATAATGATGAAAATCCAAATGATGTAACAACAATGTTTGGATTATGCCGTAAAATGAAAGCTGATTATGAAGGCTGGTTTAGAAAGCACAATAAAACTGCTACACCTGATCAAATTTCTACAGCTGTCAAATCATTTGTACCATTAGGTTATGACTCAGATGATAACATGTATATTACATTAAGTGCTCAATTAGGCATTCCTTATACATCAATAAATGATGATATGACTGGTAACTTTGACTTTGGTGGAAAAGAAGAAGACAAATTAAAAGGAGATAAGGATGCTCGTGCTTTAGTTAAAAGATTAAGAGGTTATTATGACGAAGGATTATTTGTAACAAAAGGTACTTTACCAAATAATACTTATACATCAACAAAATTCACTACAGAAGCTTTATGGATGTCAATTGGTTCAACTGGTGGTACATCATACAATAAGAGTGATAAATTTGAAGTTGGTGTTGCAGCAATTCCTCAACAAGATCCTGCAAATCCAAAAGTAATCTCTCAAGGTCCATCAATTTGTTTCTTTAAAAATTCAAAAATTACTGAACAAGCTCAAATTAATTCTTGGAAATTCTATAAATGGATCACAAGTCCTGAAAACACAGCTGCCTTTGCTATGTTAACAGGTTATGAACCAGTTAGATTAAGCGCATATGAATCAGAAGATTATGTAGATCATAAAGATATTACAAAAAAGGACGCTGATTTATACACTAAAGTAGCTAATTTAACTTCTTCACCTGCTGTTACAGGAGCATATTTTACATCTCCAGCTTTCGTTGGTTCTGCAATTGCTCGTGAACAAGTCGGTGGTATTATTACACAAACATTATTAGAAAAGAATCTTTCTGAAACACATACTCTTGATCAAGAATTAGATGAAAACTTCTACAATGCAATGATGGAATGTTCATTTGCAGTATAATTGCATTAATAAGGAGATAGTACAATGAAAAAGAGATCGTTATTATTTTTAGCCGGTTCGCTTCTTTTTTCAGGAATTGTACCTACAACTTTATCTTCATGTGCAGTCAAAGAGGTCGATTATGTTTCTCAAGTAAAATTAGATTTAGCAAAATCTAATTGGGAAAATACAGATTTCTTAGAAACTGGATGTGGTGTTGTAACTTTAAAAAATGGTGTAGATGGTGACACAGCTCACTTCTACACCAAAAATAATAAAGTTATTTCTGGACGTTTTAATGGTGTAGATACACCTGAATCTACAGGTAAACTAGAAGAATGGGGAAAAGCTGCTTCTAGATATACAACAGGTTTATTAGAAAACGCAAAAACAATATTATTAGAAACAGACCGTGGACCAACTAACGGTGCTCCTACTACAGGAACTGAAGGTGATAGTAATGGTCGTTATATGGTTTGGGTTTGGGTTTCTGATAGAACTATTGAAGAAGAAGACGGCTCAGGATTTATGTTAGTAAATCTTGGATTAGTACAAAATGGTTTATCACCAGCAAAAAGCATTAGTGGTACATATTATAAAGATATATTTTTAGATGCTGATGCTCAAGCTCAAAAATTAGGATTATATATTTGGTCAAAAGAAAAAGATCCTGATTTCAACTATGGTGGAGCAATTAATATTACATTAAAAGAATTCTGGAGTGATCCAGAACAATATAATGGTGGATATTATTGTTTCGAAGGTATTGTTACTAATAAAGTTGGTGATGATGCATATGTTGAATACTATGAAGCTAATGAAATCACTGGAGAAATGGAAAGATTTGGCATGTTCATATTTACAATGTATGCTCATGGCTCTTCAAAATATTTAAAAGTTGGTAGGAAATTACATATTGTCGCAAATATTTCTTTACGATTTGGTAATTATCAAGCTCATAATACTGAGTTCCCATTATCTTCATCTAGTGCAAATCCTGAAAAGCATACATATATCATAGGTAGTGAAACTTATGAGATTATGGCACCTACATTATTAACAGGACAAGAATTCAATAGTGAAGATAATAAATATAAATATATGAACTCAATTGTTCAAATTGAAAATCTTACTGTCACAGGTGGATACGGTGGATTATTTGAAATCGACAAAACCACTGGAGAAAATTATGATGATAATGCAATGACATTATATTGTAAGGATGAAAATGATCAAAGTGTTCAAGTAAGAATTGATGATAGTGCTTCTGTTAAGAATACTGATGGTGGTACAATCAAAAGTTACACATATTTTAAGAATTTATCAGACAATGGTGTAAAATTTACTTTCATAGGTTATAAACAAAGATATGAAAGTGAAACATCTGGAAAAGTAACATATCAATTAATGTTATATTCAGATGAGGACATTCAATATATTGGATTAGAACAAGAATAATTTATTTAAATGAGAGGATAAATATGAAAAAGACTAATGCTTTATTATTAGGTTTATTATGTGTATCTGCTGTCGCTGGTTTATCATCTTGTGGTGAAGAACCTTTATATGCAAGTGATGAAGAACGAGTTGCAGCAGTTAAGGCATCTTTAGTATTCCCTAACTTAACTACAGGAATTAAGATTGGCTTCGAAGTTTATAATAAAATTGATGACGTAGCTATTTCTTACGAGTCTGAAAATAAAGATTTGTTGTATTTTAATGAAGAAAATACAATGTGTTATGTAAATGCTCCTGAACTTGATCCTGAAAATGCTAATCAAATTCAAATTACTTCATTTACTGCTACATTTACGTATAATGATTTAGTTGATAAAAAAACTTTTAAAGTAAAAATTTTACCTACAGGACATGCTATAACTGTTGGTGAACTAGTCACATATGCTGATACAAATAATGCTGCACCTACTGAATATTCAGCATATGCAATTAAAGGTGTATTAGTTGCTACTACAGAAAAAGCAGCTTTATTCTATGATGGTACAGGTTATATCTATTCATACAAAGTATGTTCATATGATATTGGTAGCTACGTATATGTAGATGGTGCTTTATCAATATATAATGGTATTATCGAATTTGGATCAGATGCATCATATGGTGCTATTTATGATCCTATTCCATTTGAAGTTCCTGAATTTAATCCAATCGAACTAAAATCTGAATTAAAAATTAGTACATGGTTAGGTAATCCTTCTATGGCTGTATATACTGGATCTATGATTAAATTAACAGGTACTCCAGTAATTAGTGGTAATTATATCAATTTAGAAATTGATAATGTTACATCTAAAACTGGTTCATTAGTTTACCCAACTTCAGAATTTAGTGCAATTATTGATAAAGCTGTTAAAGAAAAGAAGAAAGTTACAGTTGAAGGTTATTCATTATATCTTTCTGGATCTGATAAATATATCAATATGATAGTAACAGGTGTTACAATTATCTAATAATTATAATTTCACAAGGCTCACATGAGCCTTGTTTTTTATTTTAGGAGATTTTAGTATTGAAATAATTTTAAATATAAGTTATTATAATTAAGCATTTATGGACTGTTAGCTCAGCTGGTAGAGCAACTGACTCTTAATCAGTGGGTCATGGGTTCGATTCCCCTACAGTCCACCATTAAAGAGGAAAGTGCTTTGATACAGTATAAATTCTGTTTCAAAGCTTTTTTTATACTTAAATACAGGGGTTGGAGTCCCGGAATTAATAGTTGAATGAACTATTTTAACACTAATGCCTAAGCTGTTAGGCAAAAGTGATGTTTAACCTTCAATGTTTTTAATTTTTATAAAACATCTCAAAAACGAAAGATCCTTCTAAAAAACGTTAGGTGTATTAAAAAAACGGAAGGTATTTTTTAAGAAAAAAATGAGAGTTATTTGAAGATGAAAGACTCCAAAAGATGGTAAGAAAAAAAGAACTGGAAGCTATCCTTCAGAAAATGATAGAAGGTAATGCATTTTTACTAGAATGGTCTGATAAGTTATGGCTTACACTTATTGATGAATGCGTAACTCACGTTGATAAAACAATAAAATTCAAATTTAAAAATGGCTACGAAATTATTCAATAATATCAAGAATCAGTCATTATGGCTGATTTTTTTGTTGCTATTGCGTATACAAATCAATGATTTTATAGTAGAATACTAGACAATTATTTAATAAAAATAATTGGCTTGAAGTGAAAATTAATTTTTTATCGGAGGAATTTATATGAAAAAATCGTGGTCAATTCTTGCAGGAACTCTTATATCAACTCTTGTTTCCCTCACAAGTTGTGTGTATTTAGGATTACCTCCTAAAAAAGTAAAACAGCATAATGAAGCTATCAAGCAACAGTTGCCCAACTTCTCTTTAGATAACTTTAACGGAAGTTTTTATTACATACCCGAATGCGAGGGGAAGTCTATTACCTTTTCCTCTAAAGACGGGAAAAGAGAATATCTTATAAAGACGAATGAATCTCTATTTTATTTTGATGGAACTACTAAAAAAACCTATACTTTTTCTACAAAATATGAAGAAAGCATAGTAGGAAA
>JAXFTN010000116.1:0-20637 GCA_034176765.1 Bacilli bacterium
AATGTTTATATTAATCACAAATAAAGATAAAAACTTATCAAAAAAATGTTGACTCAAGTATATATTTTTGTTAAAATTTCAACGTTAATGCATGCATTGAAGTGCGAGGTTGCTGATACTCCAACAGGCGTTGTCATGAAATGGGGTTCGGGGAATTCGTAATGAGCATACATTAGTGCCTGATATAAATAAGGAGGAAAAATTCATGGCTAAAAGCAAAAAGATTAGAGTTCGTTTACAAGCTTATGATCACAAGATTTTAGATTTCTCAGTTGAGAAAATCGTAAAAGCTGCTATCGACTCTGGGGCTAAGGTTGTAGGTCCTATTCCACTACCAACGGAAAAACAAGTTTATACAATCTTAAGATCTGTTCACAAAGATAAAGATTCACGTGAACAATTCGAAATTAGAACACACAAACGTTTAATCGACATTGTTAACCCTACAAAAGAAACAGTTGACGTCTTAAAACGTCTAGACTTACCAAGTGGTGTTAATATCGATATTAAGTTATAAGGAGGTAAGACAAGATGAAACAAATCGTCGGAAGAAAAATGGGTATGACACAAGTTTTCGCTGAAGATGGAACAATGTACCCTGTATCAGTTATTGAAGTCTTACCAAATGTAGTAACTCAAGTTAAAACTTTAGAAAAAGATGGTTACCAAGCAATTCAAGTTGGTTATGAAGAAAAGAAAGAAAACCGCTGCAATAAAGCAGAAAAAGGAATCTTCGCTAAAGCTAACACTACACCTAAATATGAATTAAAAGAATTAAAAGGTGATGAAATGCTTAACTATAATCTAGGTGACTCATTCGGCGTTGATCTATTTAAAGTTGGTGACGTCGTTGATGTTACTGGAACAAGTAAAGGTAAAGGCTTCAGTGGTGCTATTAAACGTTGGCACTACACAATCGGACCTAAAGGACATGGTTCTGGTTACCACAGAGGCGCTGGTTCATACGCTACAAATGGTAGAACAAACAACCGTATCCATTTAGGTAAAAAATCTGCAGGTCATCATGGTAATGACACAACAACAATTCTTAACTTATTAGTTGTTGGTGTAGATGTCGAAAGAAACGCACTTTTAGTTAAAGGAGCTATTCCAGGTCCTAAAAAATCAATCGTTGTCGTAAGAAGTGCTATTAAAGAACAAAGAAAATCTAGAGTTGCTAAAACTTTAGTAGACAACACAAAGTAATCACAGGAGGAATAAACAATGGCAGAAAAAATTAAAAATGTAAGCTATCCAGTTGTTAACCAAGCTGGTGAAGCTGTCTCCAAAGTTTCCCTCAACGGTGAAGTCTTTGGAATTGAACCTAACAGTCAAGTTATGTTCGATGCAGTCCAAGTTTATCAAGCAAACTGCCGTCAAGCTACAGCACGTACAAAAACTCGTGATGAAGTAAGCGGTGGTGGTAAAAAACCTTGGAGACAAAAAGGAACAGGCCGTGCTCGTGCAGGTTCATCTCGTTCACCTATTTGGGTCGGTGGTGGAACAGTCTTCGGTCCAAGAGGTTTACAAAACTACAAATTATCAATGAATAAGAAAGCTCATAACTTAGCTCTTCGTTCAGCATTATCTTCAAAAGTTGCTAATAAAGAATTAATCGTTGTTGAAAGCTTAAACGTTGAAAATCCAAAAACTAAAGAAGTTGCTCAACTTTTAAAAACAGTTGGTGCTAATGGAAAAACTTTAGTTGTCCTACATGAAGAAAATGCAAATTTAATTCAAGGTGGACAAAACATTCAAAGCCTTCTAATCTGTGGTTTAGGCAATGTTAGTGTTTATGATTTATTAAATGCTAACTGTGTAGTTTTAACTAAAGATTGTGTTAAGGCTCTCGAAGGAGGACTTAAATAATGGCTAAAGCTAAAACAGTTACAAAGAATTTTGTAAAACCTACAGTCAAAAGTTTTGATACAATCATTCGTCCAGTCATTACTGAAAAAACAATGGCTTTAATGCAAAATCAAAACAAAGTCACAGTCGAAGTTGCAAAAAATGCAAATCGTGCTGCAGTTAAGATCGCTTTTGAAGCAATCTTCAATGTAAAAGTTGAAAATGTTAACATTGTTAACACATTAAGAAAATCTAAACGTGCTGGTAGATACGAAGGTTATGTACCAGGTATGAAAAAAGCTATCGTCACATTAGCAGAAGGCGAAGCATTAGATTTATTTAAAGAATAAGCCTAGAAGTTAAAGGCAGAATATAGGAGAAAGAAAAAATGTCAATTAGAACATACAAAGCGACAACACCTAGCCGTCGCAATATGACAAACTCGACGTTTGAAGAAATCACAACAAGTACTCCTGAAAAAAGTTTATTAGTTAACTTATCCAAAACTGGTGGACGTAACAACAATGGTTGCATTACTACACGCCATATTGGTGGAGGTCACAAACGTCGCTATCGTATTATCGATTTCAAAAGAAACAAAGATGGAGTTCCTGGTACAGTAGCTACTATCGACTATGATCCAAACCGTAACGCAAACATTTGTTTAGTAAATTACGTTGATGGTGAAAAACGTTACATCATTTGTCCAAAAGACATTAAAGTCGGACAAAAAGTTATGTCTGGAACTGAATGTGATATCGTTGTTGGTAACGCAATGGAATTAGGAAACATTCCTGAAGGTACATTCATTCACAACATTGAATTATATCCAGGTAAAGGTGGCCAATTATGTCGTGCTGCTGGTACAAGTGCACAAGTTCTTGGTAAAGAAGGAAAATACGTTACAGTACGTTTAGCTTCAGGTGAAGTTAGAAAAGTATTAGCAACATGCCGTGCAACAGTTGGTATTGTTGGTAACGAAGATTTCAGTTTAATTAAATTAGGTAAAGCAGGTAAATCACGTTGGAAAGGTGTTCGTCCTACAGTTCGTGGTTCTGTTATGAACCCTAATGATCACCCACATGGTGGTGGTGAAGGTAAATGTCCAGTTGGACGTGACGCTCCACGTACACCTTGGGGTAAGAGAGCTCTTGGTGTCAAGACAAGAAGAAATAAGAAAGCATCTACAAAATTAATTGTAAGACGTGCTGGTAAATAAAGAAGGAGGAAAATGAAATATGGCTCGTAGTTTAAAAAAGGGTCCTTACTGTGAAGAATCCCTTATGAAAAAAGTTAATGCATTAAATGCAGCAGGCAAAAAAGAAATTATTAAAACTTGGTCCCGTAGATCAGTTATCTTCCCTCAATTCATTGAACACACATTCGCTGTTTACAATGGTCATGAACACATTACTGTTTATGTAACAGAAGATATGGTCGGACACAAATTAGGTGAATTCGCACCTACACGTACATATAAAGGACATACTGGTCATACAGCTGAAGACAAAGCTGCACACGCTGGTAGATAGGAGTAGAGAACAATGGAAGCAAAAGCATTAGTTACCGGAGTCCGCGTTACTCCAAGAAAAGTTCGTCTAGTCATCGACTTAGTTCGTGGTAAAGACGTAAAAGTTGCATTAGGTATTCTTGCTAATGTCAACAAAGCAGCTACACCAATCGTTGTTAAATTAATTCGTTCAGCAGCAGCTAACGCTATTAATAACAATGGTATGGATGAAAGCAAATTATATATTTCAGAAATCTATGCAAACGATGGTATGAGAATTAAAAGATTCATTCCTCGTGCAAAAGGTTCTGCATCAAGTATTGTAAAAAGAACATCACAAATTACTTGTGTTGTTAAAGAAAGATAAGGAGGACGAAGTTAATGGGACAAAAAGTTAATCCAAATGGTATGCGTGTTGGTATCAACCGTGCATGGAATTCTAACTGGTTTGCAAATAAACAAGATTTCGCAACCTTCTTACATGAAGATATTAAAATCCGTAAATATTTAACAGCTGAATTAAAGAAAGCTTTATTATCACATGTTGATATTGAAAGAGTAAGAACAGAAAAAGGAAACCTAGTTACAGTAACAGTATTTGTTGCTTTACCTGGTGTTGTAATCGGACAAGATGGCGCTAAAGTTAATGAAGTTAAAAAACAATTAGCTAAAATCGTTAAAGGTTCTGAATTAAAAATTTCTGTTGTTGAAGTAAAACAACCTGATTTAGATGCAAATTTAGTTGCACAATCAATTGCTAAACAATTAGAAGATCGTGCTTCATTTAGATCAGTACAAAAGAAAGCAATTCAAAAAGTTATGCGCGCTGGTGCTAAAGGTTGTAAAACAATGGTATCAGGTCGTTTAGCTGGTGCTGATATTGCTCGTAGCGAAGGTTATCATGAAGGTATCATTCCTCTACATACACTTCGTTCAGATATTGATTACGCTCTTGCAGAAGCAGCTACAACTTATGGTCGTTTAGGATGTAAAGTTTGGATCTGCCGTGGCGAAATTCGCCCTGTCAAGAATGTAAAGAAAGGAGAATAATTCACTATGTTACAACCAAAAAGAGTTAAATATAGAAGACCTCATGGAATTAAATATGAAGGTTTATCAAAAGCTGGTAACGAAGTTTCATTCGGTGAATTCGGTCTCCAAGCTGTATCTGGTAACTGGATTACAGCAAGACAAATCGAGGCTGCTCGTATTGTCTTAACTCGTTACACAAAAAGACAAGGTCAAGTTTGGATCAGAATCTTCCCACACTTAGCAAAAACTAAAAAACCTGCTGAAGTACGTATGGGTTCTGGTAAAGGTAGTCCTGAATCATGGGTAGCAGTTGTTAAAACTGGTAGAGTCATGTTCGAAATTGGTGGAGTTAGTGAAGAAATCGCTCGTGAAGCTTTACGTTTAGCTTCATATAAACTTCCACTTAAAACAAAAGTTATTGCGAAAGGAAAGGCTGAGTAATTATGAAATTAAAAGAAATCAGAGAACTAAGCACTGAAGAATTAAATGCGAAAATCTATGAATTAAAAGAACAATTATTCAACGATCGTCGCAAACAAGCTGTTGGTCAATTAGAAAACGGCAAAGCATTAACAAATGCTAGAAAAGATATAGCTCGTATTTACACTGTATTACGTGAACGCGAGTTAGGAATTAAATAAGGAGGGGCTAAAACATGGAAAGAAATTCACGTAAAGTTTTAAAAGGTGTTGTCTGTTCTGATAAAATGGACAAAACAATTACTGTTTTAGTTGAAACTCACAAAATGCATGCAAAATATGGAAAACGTGTTAAATACCGTAAGAAATATTATGCACACGATGAAAATAACGAATGCAAAGTAGGAGATGTAGTTACAATTATGGAAACTCGTCCACTATCAGCATTAAAACGTTATAGATTAGTATCTATCGTTGCTAGAGCAATCGAAGATAAATAAGATAGGAGGAACAAGTATTTATGATTCAAAATGAAACAAATTTAGTTGTCGCTGATAACTCAGGTGCTCGTTCTGTCCGTGTCTTCCGTTTATACGGTGGTTCAATTCGTAAATCTTCATCATTAGGTGACGTTGTATTATGCGCTGTTAAAGATGCTATTCCTAATGGTAAAGTTAAAAAAGGTGACGTCGTTAAAGGTGTTATCGTAAGAACAAAGAAAGCAGTTAACCGTCCTGATGGTTCAACAATTTCTTTTGATGACAACGCTGTTGTTATCATTAACGAGGATGGAACTCCACGTGGCACACGTGTATTTGGTCCAGTTGCTCGTGAACTTCGTGATAAGGGCGATAAATTTATGAAGATTATCTCTCTTGCACCTGAAGTTTTATAGGAGGAAATATCTATGATTATCAAAAAAGGTGATAAAGTTATCGTTATTTCTGGTGCTGACAAAGGCAAAACAGGCGTTGTTCAAAAAGCTTTACCAAAGTTAGACAAAGTCGTCGTTGAAGGTGTTAATGTCAGAAAGAAACACAGAAAACCAACTCAAGCTAACCCAGAAGGAAGCATTGTTGATATTTATGCTCCTATTCACGTTAGTAACGTTGCATTAATCGATCCAAAAACAAAGAAAGCTACTCGTGTAGGTTTCCAAGTTGAAAATGGTAAAAAAGTTAGAGTTTCTGTTGGTAAGAAAGCTAGCGGAAGCAAATTAGACTAGGAGGTAGCAAGTAATGGCAGAAGAAATTAAAGAAACAGTAGCTAAGAAAGCTACTTCAACAACAAAAAAATCAACAACAAGTACTACAGCTAAGAAAACAACTACAACAAAGAAAACAAGTTCAACTTCTTCAACAGCTAAAAAAGTTGCTGAAAAAGAAGTTAAAGTTGAAGAAACAGTAGTTGCAGAAGCACCTCAAAAGAAGGCTGCTCCTAAAGCAAAGAAAGCTCCAAAAGCTAGAGTATTTGGCAATCGTTTACAAGAAAAGTACTTCACAGAAGTTGCACCTGCTTTAAACGCTAAATTCGGTTATAAATCAGTTATGCAAATTCCTGCAATTAACAAAGTTGTTATTAACATCGGTGTTGGTGAAGCTACTTCAAATTCAAAAGCATTAGATGACTCAGTTAGAGAATTAATGCAAATTACAGGACAAAAACCTGTTGTAACAAGAGCTAAAAAATCAATCGCTTCATTCAAATTACGTGAAGGAACAGCAATTGGTTGTAAAGTTACTTTAAGAGGCGTTCGTATGTATGAATTCCTTGATAAATTATTTAACATCGCATTACCACGTGTTAGAGACTTCCGTGGCGTTAGCAAAAATGCTTTCGATGGTCGTGGTAACTACACATTAGGTGTTAAAGAACAATTAATTTTCCCTGAAATTGATTACGATAAAGTATCAAAATTACGTGGAATGGACATTGTTATTGTAACAACAGCTCATAAAGATGAAGAAGCATATTCATTATTAGATTTAATGGGTATGCCATTTAAGAAATAAGGAGGAGGATCAACATGGCAAAAAAATCAAAAGTAGCATCTTATCAAAGACCTAAGAAATTTAAAGTCAGAGAATATACTCGTTGTGAACGTTGTGGACGTCCTCACTCAGTTATTCGTAAATTCAAACTTTGCAGAATCTGCCTACGTGAATTAGCTTATAGAGGCGAAATTCCAGGTATGAAAAAATCAAGCTGGTAGGAGAAAGGGGAAATATAAACTATGGTAATGACAGATCCAATAGCAGATATGCTTACAAGAATTCGTAATGCAAATGCTTTACGTTATGAAACAGTTTCTATGCCATCTTCTACAATGAAAGTACGCATTGCTGAAATTCTTAAAGAAGAAGGCTTCATTAGCGATTTCGCTGTAACAGGCGACGTTAAAAAAGAATTAACATTAACATTAAAATATGCACAAGATGGAACAAGAGTTATCTCTGGATTAAAGAGAATCTCAAAACCAAGCTTACGTGTTAACGCAAAAGCTGAAAAACTTCCACGTGTATTAAAAGGTTTAGGTATTGCAATTATCTCAACCTCAAAAGGTGTCATGAGTGATAAACAAGCTCGCACATTAGGTGTCGGCGGAGAAGTTATCGCTTATGTCTGGTAGGAGGAAAATATATGTCACGTATTGGTCATAAGGTAATTAACATTCCTGCAGGCACAACTGTTGATGTAAACACAAATGTTGTCACAGTTAAAGGTCCTAAAGGCGAATTAACAACAACATTCAATCCAATGTTTACATATGAAATCAACGGTACAGAATTAACAGTTAAACGTCCTAACGATTTAAAACAAACTAAAGCATTACATGGTACAACACGTGCTTTACTTCACAACATGGTCGTAGGTGTTTCTGAAGGATTCAAGAAAACATTAATCATTGTCGGTATTGGTTACCGTGCTCAAATGAGAGGCAATGATTTAGTCTTAAATATTGGTTACTCACATGAAGTAGTCATTACTCCTGAACAAGGAGTTAAAATCACATGTACATCAGCTACTGAATTAGTAGTTGAAGGATGTGACCGTCAAGCAGTCGGACAAACTGCTGCTCGTATCCGCGCTGTTCGTGAACCTGAACCATATAATGGTAAGGGTATTATGTTCAAGGATGAACATATTATCCGTAAAGAAGGTAAACGCGCTGGTAAGAAATAGTCGATAAGGAGGAAATGAAAGTATGATTACAAAAGTATCAAAGAACGTTGTTCGTGAACGTCGTCACGCTAGAGTACGTGCTAAGATCAGTGGTACAGCTGAATGCCCACGTCTAAGTGTTTATCGTTCAAATAGCCATGTTCACTGCCAAATTATCGATGATGTTAAAGGTGTAACACTTTGTTCTTCTTCATCAGTTGTCTTAAAACTTGAAAATGGTGGTAACATTGAAGCTGCTGCTAAAGTAGGTAAAGACATTGCAGAAAAAGCATTAAAGTTAGGCATTAAGAAAATCGTATTTGACCGTTCTGGTTATATATATCATGGCAGAGTTAAAGCTGTCGCAGAAGCTGCTCGTGAAGCAGGCTTAGAATTCTAGGAGGAAACGAAAATGGCAGAAGAAAAAGTTGTTGAAGTTGTTGAACAAGAAAACGCAGAACAAAAACCATCCGCTCCTCGTGGAGAACGTCGTCCTCACAAAGACGCAAAAGGTGAAAGAAAACCTCGCCGTGCTGAACGTCCAGTAAAAGAATTCGAAGAACGTGTTGTCGCTATTAACCGTATTTCAAAAACAGTTAAAGGTGGACGCCGTATGAGATTCTCAGCTGTCGTCGTTATTGGTGACAGAAAAGGTAGATTTGGCTTTGGAACAGGAAAAGCTGCTGAAGTCCCAGATGCTATCAAAAAAGCTCTAGAAGCTGCAAAAAGAAATATGTATGTTGTACATATGGTTAAAGGTGACACTATCCCACATGATGTCGAAGGTGTTTTCGGTGCAACAAAGGTTTATTTAAAACCTGCATCTGAAGGTACTGGAATCATTGCTGGTGGTCCTGTCCGTGCTATCTTAGAATTAGCAGGTGTTAGAAACATTTGTTCAAAAGTCTATGGTGCACGTACACCAATTAACATTTTACGTGCTACTACAGAAGGCCTAAAAGCTTTAAAGACATATGGCCAAATTAAAGCATTACGTAAATAATTAAATTAAAAACTATTTTGCAAAATAGGAGGTGCACAATATGAAACTACATGAATTACAATATACAGAAGGTTCTCGTAAACAAGCTAACCGTGTTGGTCGCGGTATTGGTTCTGGTAATGGTAAAACTTCAGGTAAAGGACAAAAAGGTCAAAACTCTCGTAGTGGTGGCGGTGTCCGTTTAGGCTTTGAAGGTGGTCAAAACCCATTATTTAGACGTTTACCAAAACATGGTTTTACTAATTTCACTCGTGTAGAATACGCAATTGTCAACGTTGAAGATTTAAATAGATTTGAAGACGACGTTGTAGTCACTCCAACATTATTAAAAGAAGCTGGACTCGTTACAAAAGAGTTAAACGGTGTTAAAATATTAGGAAAAGGTGCTTTAACAAAGAAATTAACGGTTAAAGCATCTAAATTCTCTAAATCCGCTGAAGCTGCTATTAAAAATGCTGGTGGCACAATTGAGGTGATCTAACGTGAAAAAAATCGCAGCCATATTTAAAAATAAGGAAGTAATGAATCGTATAGTCTTTACGCTTGCAATTTTATTTGTCTTCCGTTTAGGCTCATCGATTACAATTCCTGGAGTTACAGTCAACGATGTTTCATTCTCGGATGATTCTATCTTTGCACTTATGAACTTACTAGGTGGTGGAGCTTTATCAAGCTTCTCTATATTTGCTCTTGGTGTTTCGCCTTACATCACAGCTGGTATTATTATTCAATTATTATCAATGGATGTATTGCCTGCACTATCAGAGTTAAATAAACAAGGTCAAACAGGACGTAGGAAGTCAGAGATGGCAACACGTTATTTGACACTATTACTTGGTGCTGTTCAAGCATACGGAATTATTGTCACTATGGAAAATAGTAACTATGTTACTTTATCAGGTAGTGGATTCTGGAATTATGCTTATCTTGTTACCATTTTAGTCGCAGGCGGCATGCTCGTTATGTGGCTAGGCGATAAAATTACTACTAATGGTATTGGTAATGGTATTTCTGTAATTATTTTTGCAGGTATCGTTTCATCATTACCTACTCAAATGTTCACTGCATATCAAACATGGTTATATTACCCATTATTATCAGGTGTTCCATCTAATATTATTAATGGTTTATTACTATTCGGCTTATATGTTATCTCATATATTGTTATTATATGCTTTGTTACATTTATTGAATTATCTAAACGTAAAATTCCAGTTCAACATTCTGGAAAATCAGGTTCTGCAAAAATGGCTAGTGCAAGTTTCTTACCAATTAAGATCAACTCTGCATCAGTTATTCCAGTTATTTTTGCATCATCAATTATGATGGCACCATCGGTTATTGCTTCATTTATTACAGGAGCAGATACAAATGCTGAATGGCTAAATATCTTCTCAACAACAAAAATGACTACAATGCCTTGGTTTAACGATAAAACTTGGCAAATGCCTTGGGGCTTAATTATTTATTTAATTCTCATTGTTGCATTTACTTTCTTCTATTCGAACCTACAAATTAATCCTGAACAAATGGCTGATAACTTCCAAAAAAATGGTTCTTATATTCCAGGTATTCGTCCAGGAAATGAAACTGAACGTTATGTTCGTAAAGTATTGAATAGAGTTACATTCATCGGTGCTGCAGCTTTAGTCTTTATTGCTGCTTTACCAGTAGTCTTAACACTCACTGGTTTAATGAGTCAATCATTAGCATTAGGTGGTACAGGTTTAATTATCGTTGTTGGTGTTGCTCTTGAATTAAATTCACAAATTGATGGTTTACTTGCTGGAAAGAGTTTTGAAGAATCAGCAAGTGCCAGCCGTAGTGCTAGAAAGGGTTATTAATTATGAATATTATTTTAATGGGCCCACCTGGTGCTGGCAAAGGAACACAAGCAAAAAAAATTATAGCTCACTATGACATTCCACATATTTCAACAGGAGATATGTTCCGTGAAGCCATCAAAAATGAGACTCCACTTGGAAAATTAGCTGCTAGCTATATTGAAAAGGGACAACTTGTTCCTGATGAAGTCACAATTGGTCTTGTTAAAGAAAGACTTACTCAAGATGATTGTGCAAAAGGATTTTTACTTGATGGCTTCCCTCGTACTATTGCGCAGGCTGAAGCTCTTGAAGTATTAACAAAAGAAATCAATCGTCCAATTACTCACGTTATTAATATTTCAGCTGATAAAGAGGCTTTAATTAAACGTATTAGTGGTAGACGTGTTTGTAAAACATGTGCTGCTCCATATCACGTTGAACTAATGCCTTCAAAAGTCGAAGATGTTTGTGATCTTTGTGGAGGACCACTTGTCCAACGTAAAGATGACACAGTTGAAGTTTTGAACGAAAGATTAGATGCTTACCAAAATCAAACATTCCCACTTATCGCTTTCTATAAAGATAGAGATTTATGTAAGGATGTTGATGGTTTACAAAGCATCGACGAAGTCTTTACAAATATCCAAGATATTTTAAAAGGAGAGTAAAAGATGATAATCGTGAAATCACCTCGAGAAATCGAGTTGATGCGCGAGGCAGGAAGAATAACGGCCAGTGTATTTGATGCACTCGAGCCGTTAATCAAACCTGGTATTACAACACGAGAATTAGATCGTGTTGCTGAAGAAACTATTCGCGCACAAGGTGCAACTCCTGGTTTTAAAGGATATGGCGATTTCCCATTTACAATTTGTGCATCTGTTAATGATGTTCTTGTACATGGATTTGCTAATAGTAAACCTTTAAAAGAAGGAGACATTATTTCAATTGATGTAGGTGCTGTTTATAAAGGTTATAACGGAGATGCAGCACGCACATTTGCAGTCGGAAAAATTTCAGAAGAAGCTAGTAAGCTTATTCGTGTCACAGAAGAATGTTTCTTTGAAGGCATGAAATTTGCAAAACCAGGAAATTTTTTAGGAGATATTTCCCACGCAATTCAAGTTCACGCTGAAGCAAATGGATACTCATTACCTAGAGATTATACAGGTCATGGAATCGGTCGTGATTTACATGAAGATCCTGCTATTCCAAACTATGGACCTGCTGGAACAGGTGTAAAATTACGAGTAGGTATGTGTTTAGCTGTTGAACCAATGTTACATCAAGGAAGAAAAGAAACTAAAGTTATGAGTGATGGTTGGACTGTTAAAACTGTCGATGGCAAATTAGCAAGTCACTATGAAAACACTATTGTTATAACTGAAGATGGTTATGAAATCTTAACACTTAATAGAAAAATCGGAGGATAAAAATGGCAAAAGATGACGTTATTGAAGTCGAGGCGGTTGTCATTGAGACTTTACCAAACGCAATGTTTAGAGTAAAGTTATCTAATGGAGTTGTAATTCTCGCTACCGTTTCTGGTAAAATCCGTATGAATTACATTCGCATTCTACCAGGTGATAGAGTTACAGTTGAAATCTCGCCTTATGATTTAACACGGGGCAGAATCACATTTAGATTCAAATAAATTCAAAAATGAATTAAATTTTTAGAGGAGGAAATTTTATGAAAGTCAGACCCTCAGTCAAACCAATTTGCGATAAATGTAAGGTAATCCGCAGACACGGCCGTATTATGGTTATCTGCTCAAATCCTAAACATAAGCAAAGACAAGGTTAATAAGGAGGCATAGTTAATATGGCACGTATTGTTGGAGTAGACATTCCAAATGAAAAAAGAGTTGTAATCTCATTAACATATATTTATGGTATTGGATTAACAACATCACAAAAGATTTTAAAAGCATGTAATATCTCAGAAGATATTCGTGTTAAAGATTTAACAGATGATCAATTAAATGCTATTCGTAATGAAGTTTCAAAATTAAAAGTTGAAGGTGATTTACGTAGAGAAGTATCATTAAATATTAAACGTTTACAAGAAATTGGTTGCTACCGTGGTATTCGTCACCGTAGAGGTTTACCAGTTCGTGGTCAACGTACAAAAACAAATGCTCGTACACGCAAAGGTCCTGCAAAGACAATTGCTAACAAGAAACAAGCAGTTAAATAAGGAAAGTGAGGAAAAAGATATATGGCTAAGAAAAATACTGTTGTCCGTAAAAAGAAAATTAAAAGAGCCTATACTAAAGGCGTCGCTCACATTCACTCAACATTTAACAATACAATTGTTACAATTACTGATGAACAAGGTAATGCTATTGCATGGTCATCAGCTGGTGCATTAGGCTTCAAAGGAGCTAAAAAATCAACTCCATTTGCTGCTCAAATGGCTGGTGAAGCTTGTGCTAAAGTAGCTGTTGAACAAGGCTTAAAGACAGTTGATGTCAATGTTAAAGGTACTGGTCCAGGTCGTGAATCTGCAGTTAGAAGTTTACAAGCTGCTGGATTAGAAGTTGTTATGATTACAGATACAACACCTATACCACATAACGGCTGCCGTCCACCAAAGCGTCCACGTGGTTAATTAGTGAAAGAATAAATAATCATTTAGATTGCTAAAGGAGGAACGGAAATGAGAAAATTCGAAAAACCAAGTTTTAAAGTTGCTAAATTCAATACTTCAACAAATTATGGTGAATTTGTTATTGAACCACTAGAAAGAGGTTTTGGTATTACATTAGGTAATGCTTTAAGAAGAGTATTATTATCATCATTACCAGGAGCATCTGTTTATGCAGTTGAAATTGAAGGTGCTCGTCATGAATTTTCAGCACTTGAAGGTGTCGTAGAAGACGTTACTACAATTATTCTTAATTTAAAAGATTTAGTCTTAGAAATTGATGAAGACGATGAAAATTCAATTAAGAAAATTAATGTTGATGTAAAAGGACCAGCTGAAGTAACTGCTGCTGATTTACAATTACCAGCTAACGTTTCTGTCATCAATCCTGATTTACATATTGCTACTGTTGCTGAAGGTGGCAGTTTAAGAATGACAATTCACGCTCGTAATGGACGTGGTTATGTTACAGCAGAAGGAAATAAATCTTCAAATTATCATGTTGGCACAATTCCAACTGATTCAAATTATTCACCAATCACTAAAGTTAGTTATGTAGTTGAACCAACTCGTGTTGGTCATGATTCACGTTATGATCGTTTACATCTTGAAATTTGGACAAATGGTTCAATGTTACCTCAAGATGCACTTGCTTTAGCTGCAAAGATTTTAGTTGAACACTTCGAGTTATTCTTAGAAGTTAGTGATATTGCTCAAAACGTTAACATCATCGCTGAAAAAGTTGAAAAAGAAGTTAATGTTTATGAACAAATGAATATCGACGAATTAGATTTATCTGTTCGTTCATACAACTGCTTAAAGAGAGCAGGTATCCAAACTGTTATGGAATTAACACAAAAAACAGAAGAAGATATGATGAAAGTACGTAATTTAGGTAAGAAATCATTAAAAGAAGTCAAAGAAAAATTGATGGCTATTGGACTTTCTTTCCGTGATTACGAATAGGAGGAAATAAAAATGCCAGCACAAGGTCGTAAAAATGTTCATGGTAAAACAGGTGTAAGATTTAAAGCTGCTTACACAAAAAGCAAATACGAAAACATGCTTCGCAATGTTGTTACTCAATTAGTCGTTTCTGAACGTGTTACAGTAACAGCAGGTGTTGCTAAAGATTTAGTTAAATTATCTGACAAATTAGTCACATGGGCTAAAAAAGGTGATTTACATTCAAGACGTTTAGCTGCAGCTGTATTACGTAACTTCGTTGTTGATGAAGCTAAAGGTACACTTGCATTAGATAAACTATTTGCTGAAATTGGTCCTAGATACCAAGAACGTAACGGTGGTTATACACGTATTTTGAAATTACAAAATCGTTTAGGTGATAATGCACCAATGGCTATCGTAGAATACGTTAAGTAAAAAAGAAATTAAGCATCCTATATGGATGCTTTTTTTGTTATACTAAATATAGAGGTAAACATATGATTAATCTATCAAAAACAAAAACAGAAATTAAAGAATTAGATAAAGAAAGTAGAATTCATAATAATGATGAAGTAATTATTGGTTATTCTAAAGAAGAAGCAATGATGGAAGCTAATAGGTGCTTAAATTGTAAAGATAAACCATGCATAAATGGTTGTCCACTTCATAATGACATCCCTTCTTTTATTGATTATATAAAAAAAGATGATTTAGTTGCTGCTGTTAGTATTATAGATTGGACTAGTCCATTTCCTTTTGTTTGTTCACGAGTTTGTAATCAAAAAGAACAATGTGAAAAAAATTGTACACGTGGAAAAAATGGGGAAAGTGTAGCTATTGGAATGCTTGAAAGATACGTTTGCGATAATGCTTATGATAAGATTCCAACGACTTTAAATCTAATACCTCATAATGGTAAAAGTGTTGCAATAATCGGAGCTGGTCCTAGTGGTCTTTCATGTGCTGAAAAATTAATTCTTGTGGGTTTTAGTGTTGATGTTTATGATGCTTTACCTTTTGCTGGTGGATTAATGGAATATGGTATTCCTGATTTTAGATTAGATAAATCTTATATACGACATAAAATTAATTTCTTACAATCAAAAGGAGTACATTTTATTTTAAATACAAAAATTGGTGTTGATATTGATTTTAAAAAAATTGAAGAAAAATATGATTATGTTTATTTAGCTATAGGTGCTGATGTAACTAACACTATGGGTTTAGCAAATGAAAATATAGAAGGAGTCGTTACTTCTAATAAATATCTTTTATATCTTAATAAAAGTGAATTTTATAAAGATGAAAAAATGTATCAACAATTAATTAGTGCTAAAAATGTTGTTGTTGTCGGTGGAGGAAATGTAGCAATGGATGTAAGTCGAGTTGCTATAAGACACGGAGCTAACGTCAATATTGTCTACCGTCGTAGTCTAGAGGAAATGCCTGCTAGAAGTAATGAAATTCAAGATGCACTAAATGAAGGAGTTAAAATTAATTATTTAACAAATCCTATTTTAATTAATGGAATAAATCATATTGAATCTATTACTTGTAATAAAAATACATTAGGAGAACTAGATAGTAGTGGTAGAAGAAAACCCATAGCTATTGAAGGTAGTGAATTCGACATGCCTTGTGATTTGTTGATTTACGCAATTGGAAGTTCTCAAGATGAAGATATTTTAAAAAACATTGGTGTTTCATATTCTAGTAAGAAGACAATAATTGTTAATGATGAACTTAAAACATCTAAAGAAAATGTTTTTGCTGGAGGAGATTTAATAACTGGTCCAAACACAGTTGTTCATGCTATTAGAGATGGTATAAAAGTAGCAAAAAACATTATTGATCATCATAATAAAAATAATTAGCATGTGTAAAATACTTTATTATTATTTATATATATTGTGATATAATAATTATCTAGACACGGAGGTCGATATTATGGAAATTAAATTATGGAATAGTTTAACAAATCAATTAGAAACTTTTAAACCAATTAAAGAAAATGAGGTTTCAATGTATGTTTGTGGACCAACTGTCTATGACTATGTTCATGTTGGAAATCTAAGACCTGTTGTTGTTTTTGATGTCTTACATCGTTTTTTACAATATATTGGTTATAAAGTAACTTATGTAAGTAACTATACGGATGTTGATGATAAAATTATTAAAAAAGCACAAGAAACAGGAAAAAAAGAAGGCGAAATTACTGATTTTTATATTGAAGAATTTGAAAAAGATTTGAAAAATATAAATTCAATAAGACCTGATGTCACACCTCGTGTTACTCAATATATGGATCAAATAATTTCTTTTATTGATGAACTTGTTAAAAAAGAAGCAGCATATGTCATCGATGGAGATGTATATTTTAGAGTAAATAAGATTAATGAATACGGAATGCTTTCTAATACAAGAATTGAAGATTTACTAGTTGGAGCTCGTATTGATGAAAATTCCAAAAAAGAAAGCCCTCTTGATTTTACTTTATGGAAAAAAACGGATGTTGGTATAAAGTGGGATTCTCCTTGGTCACTAGGTAGACCTGGTTGGCATACAGAGTGTGTTGTTATGATTAATTCTTTATTTAATGATGGTCATATTGATATTCATGGTGGTGGTTTTGATTTAAAATTCCCTCATCATGAAAATGAGATTGCTCAACAAAGAGCATATAAAGGAAATGCTATTGCTAATGTTTGGATGCACAATGGTTTTATTAATATTAATAATCAAAAAATGTCCAAATCTTTAGGTAATGTATGTACAGCACATGAAGCTATTAAGCGTTTTGGTGGAATGCCTGTAAGATTATTATTACTATCAACACATTATCGTGCTCCTGTTAACTTTACTGATGAAATGTTAGCAACTAATGAAAAAGAATTAAATAAAATTCAAACTGCTTATAAACAACTTGCTGTCAAACTTCAATTATTGGGGGTTGAACTAAATAAAGATGAAAAGGCTAAAGATATTCAACTATTCTTGGATGCATTAGCTGATGATTTAAATACATCAAATGCACTAACACAAGTATTCTCGGTAGTTAAAGAAATCAATCAAATTTTAAGGACACGTGAATTTGATGTGAACTTAGGATATGAGAAATTTTTGGAATTAAAAGACATGTTATATATTTTAGGATTAAATCTTGATTATATTTTATTATCAGAAGATGATAAAAAATTGTATAATGAATATAACGAAGCAAAAGCTTCAAAAGATTTTGAAAAAAGTGATAATTTAAGAAAATTATTGATTGAAAAAAATATTTTATAGGAGGTACTATAATGACTTTAGCTGCTGTTTTAGCGTCACAATTAAAAACAATTGATGAGTATTTAATTTCGTGGCTTAATGAATTGGGTGCATGGGGAAATTTATTATTAATCTTTTTAAGTTTACTTTTAACTGTGTTATTTTCAGGTATTATTGGTTTTGAAAGAGAATATCATGGACACTCAGCAGGTTTAAGAACGCATATTCTTGTTGCTGTAGGTTCGGCTCTTGTTATGATTCTTTCTATATATGGATTTGGTCAAGTTAATACTGATGGAACGTTGAGTAGTGGGCGTGATCCTGCTAGATTAGCAGCTCAAGTTGTTTCTGGTATTGGTTTTCTTGGTGCAGGTGCGATTATTAAAACTGGTACTGATATTAAAGGCTTAACAACTGCTACTACTTTATGGCTTGTTATGGCTATTGGTTTAGCTTGTGGAGCAGGAAGATTTACGATTGCTACAATTACAACAATCATTTCTTTAATAACATTAATTTCATTAAGAAAGATAGAAAATTTAGCAACAAGAAGAAGACCAAAATTAATTCTTGTTGTTGAGCAAGATAAACCAATTTTAAGACACATATTATTATTAGCTAATGAATATCATGTTGATGTTAAAGATATTCAATCACAAGTTATTATATATAAAGGCAATCCTGCATTACGTATTGTTGTTTCTTTTTTAGAAATATCTTCGCCTGTCGCTGCTGCTTTTGCTGAAGATTTACGTAATTCAACTAATCCTTTTGAAATAAAAGTTATTGGTGGACATAAAAAACCAAAATAAAGTTGAGACTAATTTGAGACTGGAGGGGAAATAATTTATGGCACAATTGATTTATGGAAAGAATACTGTTTATAGTGCTTTAGAAGAATCAAAAGTAAAAAAGCTTTACCTACAGTCCAATTTTTCTGATAGTAAAATGCTAGCATTAATTAAAAAAAATAACGTTCCTTTTACTTACAAAAATTCAAGTGAGTTATCAAAAATGTCAAAGGGTGGCAATCATCAAGGTGTAATTGCTGAAATTGAAGATTATTCTTATGTTGGTCTTAATGAATTAATTTTAAAAGCAAAGAAGAAGGAATATCCTTTATTAATTATGCTTGATGGTATTAATGATCCACATAATTTGGGCGCTATTTTAAGAAGTGCTGATGCATTTGGAGCTGATGGAATAATTGTTAAAAAACACGGCCAAGCTCCTTTGAATGCGACTGTAGCTAAAGTTTCTACTGGTGCAATTGATTTTGTTCCTGTTTGTCAAGTAACAAACCTTACTCAAACTATTAATGAACTCAAGAAGAATGGCTATTGGGTAGTTAGTAGCGATGGTAGTGCAAAGATGGATCTAAATGACATTGATTATAAGTTTCCAACAGTATTAGTAGTTGGATCAGAAGGCGAAGGAATCAGTCGTTTAATACTTGAGAACAGTGATTATATCACTAAGATTAATATGGTTGGTCATGTTAATTCTTTAAATGCTTCAGTTGCATGTGCAATTTACTTATCAACAATTCACTATAAACGTTTCTTATAGGAGAACTTATGATAGACGATATTAGTGATATTGAATTAGTTACATTAATTAAAAGTCATAATGAGGAGGCCTATAAGTGCCTCTTTTTTCGTTATGATAACTTATGTAAAGTGATAGTAAATCCATTATATTCAAAGTATAAAAAATTGAATCTTGATTATGATGAATTAATTCAGGATAGTAGAATTGCATTAGATTATGCAATTAAGACGTATGATCTTCAAAAAGGTAGTTTTTTTAATTATTGGTACAATGTTACTTATAGACATGTTTTTACATTTATCAGGAAATTTTTTAGTAAAACTTATCATATGTCATTACAAATGAATAGTAATGATGATGATGTGAATAATGAAAATATGTTTAAGTCTTCAGAGGATATAAGAGAAGAATATTCAACGAGTAATTTAGTCGAAAAAATATATGGTATTCGTAAGAAATTTTTGTCTAACGAACAAAATAAAATTTTAAATTTAATTGTCGATGGATATTCTTATAAAGACATAGCTTCTTTATTAGGTATGCCTCTTAAAACTATTGATAATAAAGTATATTGTTTAAGAAAAGAAATTAAAAAGCGTCTTTTTGAAAATAAGATAATTTAATAAAACTATTACATATTTAGTTTTTAAAAATATTTATTTACTATTTGATTTGATTATGTTAAAGTTATAGAGCAAGATATAAAATAGGATGGTAAATTAAAATGAGAGAAAAAGTTATTTTAATATGCACTGAATGTTTATCCCGCAACCATACAACGACAAAAAAGAAAGAAGGAAACGGGACTCGTCTTGAATTAAAAAAGTTTTGCCCAAAATGTAATAAACATACTTTACATAAAGAAAGCAAATAGGAGGTAATGATATGAGTAAATTCTCAAACTACCTAAAAGGTGTTGTAAAAGAAGGTAAAAGAGTAAGATGGCCAAAAGGCGCTGAACTATGGAAAAATGTTGCAGTTGTTTTAGTTGTTGTTATTGTAGCAGCTGGTTTTTTAGCTCTTGATGATTTTATTTCAACTAAATTACTTTCATTACTAGAAGAAGCATTTAAGAATTTCTAAGGATTAGAGGTATTAGAAAATGGAAAAATTAGCAGAAAAAAACTGGTATGTTGTTAATACATATTCTGGCCGTGAAAAAAGAGTTCAAGAAAATTTGAAACGTCGTGCTGAATCAATGAATCTACAATCATATGTTTTTAGAATCATTGTAGCTGAACAAGAACAACCAATTTTAAGAAATGGTATGCCAACTGGAAAGACTAAGATGGTTAACCTATTCCCTGGTTATGTTTTCATCGAAATGATTATGACTGATGAAGCATGGTATATGGTTCGTAATACACCAGATGTTACTGGATTTGTTGGATCTTCAGGTAAAGGTGCAAAACCATTCCCAGT
>JAXFTN010000117.1:0-9368 GCA_034176765.1 Bacilli bacterium
TTGGTGATAATCCTAATCTATTAACAATTCTTTTTTCGTTATAGTATTTAATATACTTAATTATTGCATCTTTCAATTCATTTAATGACCCATATAAATCTTCTTTTCCATAATACATTTCTTCTTTCATTCTTCCAAAGAAATTTTCCGTTGGTGAATTGTCTAAGCAATTCCCCTTTCTCGACATACTTTGTATAATACCATGTTCTATTAATGTTTTCTGATATATTGACATCTGATATTGAAATCCTTGATCAGAATGAAGAATCGCTCCTTTTATTTTATCTCTATGCATTTTAAACAAATCGTCGAGCATATTTCTAACTTGTGCATAGTTTGGATTTTCACTTAAACAATAACTCAATACTTCTCTCGTATGGAAATCAATTATAGGAGACAAATATAGCTTTCCATATTTGGTAATAAAGACTGTAACATCCGTTCCCATTTTTTCGTATGGTCTTGTTGTTTCAAAGTTCCTCACATTAAATATTTTTCCATCTTTTTCTTTCTTTTCTAATAATTGATTTTTACAAATTTTTCCAATTTCTCCTTTATATGATCGATATTTTTTACTTTGAGGTCTGGCTTTTATACCAAGTTCTTTCTTAATACGTTCTACCCGTTTTTTATTAATATTTATGCCCATATTTCGCAATTCCTGAGTAATTCTTGGAACTCCATATTTCTCATAGTTATCTTTGAATATCTTCATAATTATGCTTTTTAGCTCTTTATCTTTGTTTTCTTTATCATACATATGTTTTAAAGTATAATGATAAGTCGAACTTGCAATTCCCGCTATCTTTAATAGTATTGATAATTTATATTTTTTCCCTAATTCATATATTATATTTACTATCTCTTTAATTGATTCTTTTTTTGAATTAGGGAATACAATTTTTTTAGGTATTCATTCTCCGCTTCTAAATATTCGAGCCTTTCATTTACTCTCTTATTAGTTTTTATAATTTCACGTTGACTATTTGTAACATAATGACTTCTACTATGTGTATCCTTAATCGATTCTTCGCCTTCATTCTTATATTTAACAACCCAGTCGTGAACTATTTTTGGATCAGTAAGCATCAAATCAAGTGCAACTTGTCGACAAGATTCACCCTGTCTTAAAACTCTAGCAATCGCTCTTAATTTTATTTCTCGAGTATATGTAATTCTTTGGCCATGATTCTCAAATGCTTTTTCTCCATATCTTTTATATAGTACACAAAAATATTTAAAATTTGATAAATCATAATTATATTTAGCTCGTATCTCATGCAATGGTATTCCGTCATCAACATGCATTTTTACTAATTTTAATTTCTCTTCAAGTGTTAATTTCATAATAAAACCCCCATTTATTGTAACATTTTTTTAGTCCAATAAATGGGGGTAATTTCAACTATAATGGTGGGAACTGCGAGGATCGAACTCACGACCTTCTGTACGTCAAACAGATGCTCTCCCAGCTGAGCTAAATTCCCATAATGTTTTTGCTAAACTGGTGCCGGCAATAGGAATCGAACCTACAACCTACTGATTACGATTCAGTTGCTCTACCAGTTGAGCTATGCCGGCTTTTCTTTCGGCTCTATTATCTTATAGTATTTTTGCCTTATTTTCAAGCATTTTATTAAAATTTGTGATTTTGTCCTTTATTATAGGCTAAAGTATATACTATTGACTAAAAAAAGAATATATACTTTTGGAGATAACAAAGTGATTTATTATAAAGCTTATGTTTCACCATACGAAGAAGATGAAACAAGAAAAATTAAAGATGAATATATAAAACCACAAGGAAAATTTTATAATCCAGAGGAAGCATTTCTTCTTGGAAATATTGAAAGAAATAAATATAAACCATTTAAGAATTATCGTCCTTATTTACCAAAGGTAACTAATGAAAAAGAAGGATATCTATTAGAAGTAATGATATTAGATAATTATTTACATGATTTAAATCTATATCTTGATATAAATCCACAAGATCATGAAGCATTAATGTTATTTAACCAATACTCAAAGTATTATAAAGAAAAAGCAAATCAATATGTAAATCAATATGGGCCTATATTAGTAGAAGACTCCAAAAATGAAAATGGATATTTTTCTTGGTTAAAAGGACAACAAATGTATAGAGGAGATTATTACAATGTTTAAATACGCAAAAAGAATGATTTTCCCTGTTAATATTAAAAGAAAAGATTTAAAGTTTGCTCAATATATTGTTACTCAATATGGTGGTCCTTATGGAGAATTAGGTGCTGCAATAAGATACTTCAATCAAATTGCTGCAATGCCCGATGAAAGAGGCAAAAATTTACTACGTGATATAGCCACTGAAGAACTATCACATGTTGAGATGATATGTAAAATGTTAGTGCAATTAACTGCCGGAGCAACATTAAATGAATATATTGATGCTGGTCTAGGAAAACATTACACTGAACATGGATTTGGAATATTCCCTAGTGATGTAAATGGAATGGCTTTTAATCTATCTAATTTAGGAGCAACGGGTGATTATTTAGCTGATCTTGAAGAAGATATGGCAGCCGAAGAAAAAGCTAGAGCAACATATGAACATTTAATCGAATTAACTAGTGATCCTGAAGTTATAAATATTCTTCTTTATTTAAGACAAAGAGAAATAGTTCATTACCAACGTTTTAAAGAATTAAGAGATTCTTATATGTATGAAAATAAGCAACGCTAACGTTGCTTATTTTTTAATTAAATTACTAAAATGTAGCAGGAAGTGAATAATCAAAATTAATATCTAAGTCGAAATATTGATGTTTAATTTCTTTTTTCATTGCATCTCGTACTAGATAAGAAGTGTAAACAATATCTTCTATATCATAATATCTTGGTTCAATATATTTGCCGAATGAATATTCATCAAAAGCCATTTTATATTTAGTACCATAGTTTATAGAAGAACTATTTACTAAATTAAAATCAAAACATAAAGCGCTATTGTTTTTTAAATTTTTAACATCTTTTCCTTTCATTAAGCATGTAACAATGCAATTATCAAATGGCATAATTCCAATAAGATTATTATAAGTAAATTTGCCTGAATATAATGGAAAGCCACTTGCTCTTATTCCACCATAATTAACGGCACCAAAATAACTACCAGTCATATGAGCAATGCAACCAGCTGTCCATTCTCCAATATATCTTCTTTCTGAAGAAGTAATTTGATTTTCAATATATCCAATTTGTTCATTAAGTATCTTATCAACAGAAGACACATGTTCTGTATAAATTGATGATAAACGTAAGTCAGATAAAGAATCATATGTATTAATATCTATATTTTCACATTTAACACTTACAACAGATTTTTTATCAAAACTATATTTTATTGTTGTATAACCTACTTTTTGTCCGTATTGACCTGATTGTATTGCATATAAATTATTTCCTAAGTTATCAACATAAGAGGCATGTGTATGAGCATTCAAAATCAAATCAACTTTATAACTACCTGTTAAGGAAGCTAATGATGAATTTATTGAATTATAAGAAGATGAACTATCATGTCCATCATGACCCATAGCTATTACAAGGTCACACTTTTCTTTATTCCTTAATTCTTTTACAACCTTTTTAATCTCTTCAACTGGTTCGTGAAATGAAAATTGTCCCCCGATAGTTGAAACGATACTATTTAATTGCTCAACTCCAATATAACCAACTAATCCGATTCTAAGACCACCGCGAACGACAATTTGATATTTATCAGCAAAATCACAGAAAGTATCATCTTTTTCATCATCTGTTCCATTATTATAATAAATATTACAACTTAAATAAGGGAACTTTGCTTCAGGGTTTGCTTCTTTATTTTCTTCATAAATGAAGTTATTTTCAACACCATCATGCGCACTTTTCAAGACGTCTACTCCCCAATCAAATTCATGGTTACCAATAGCCATTGCATCGAACTTCAAATAATTCATTGCATCAACAACTATTTTACCATTAGTTAAACTAGAAACACCTGACCCTTGAAACATATCTCCAGCTGAAAGGACTATTGTATTTTCTATATCATTATGAATTAAACTCTTAATTTTTGCTCCCCATTTTTCAATTCCAGGATAATAATCAGGGTCAACTACTCCATGATAATCATTACATGATATTACGTTTAGTGATACTTCTCCTTTTCTTAAAGACTCGTCAACTTCAACTGAAGGCACACAACTTGCTAAAAGTAATGATAATGACAAGACAATTAAATTCTTATTTTTCATAAATACCTCTCTAGTTAGAAAATAAAAGCCAGTGAACCTGGCTTTTATCTACTTGCATAATCTAAGTGTGATATGCGTTTTCCATCAAGTTCAATATTGAAGGAATTTGGTGCGCCATCAATTGTATAGCGAACCTTGAAAGCAACTCGAGATTCAGAAAGTTCAACAAATTGTCTTGTAGAATTACATTTTTTTTGTTTTTCAATGAAATCAGCTAAAGTTACAGAATGATATTCATCTAATGAATATACAACTGCAATAGGTGTAAAGAATTGTCTAATTTCAGAATCATTGTTACTGTTCAATGCTGCAAGAAATTTTTGCGCGAAATCTTTTTTGTTCATCTTATTTGCCTCCTTTGTACTTAGAATGTAGATTTGTCTTAATGGTCAAGATAAATACTTAACTTCCCTAATTACCAAAAGTGAGTTATTAAGATTGCCGTTATTTTAATAACTCAGCATATGCAATGCATATGAGACTATAAGAATAATGTGGTTTAACCACATTTTTATTGTAAACAATATATAAAAGACTTTCAATAGCATATTTTAAAATAAAAAATTATACAGTGTAATAAAATTTAGTGCTATCTAAATACGATTTTTCATAAAATATATCAGTATTTTGATATTATATAAGTATAGAGATGTTCTCTAGGAAAGGAGTTTAGTAGCATGGTTTTAACAAATATATTCCAAAGTAATATCACATGGGTTATTATTTGGCTTCTTGTATTTATTATTGCTCTTGTTATTGAGCTTACTACATCCCAACTTGTTGCTGTTTGGTTCTGTGGTGGTTCTTTCATCTCAATAATACTTGCTGCATGCAATGTAGATCCTCTTTGGCAAGGTGTTGCATTTGTATTCATTTCAATTGTAGCATTAGTACTAAGTAAAATTCTTTATAAGCCAAAACATGATGATAAAAGAACAAATTATGATTCTTTAATAGGAAAAGAAATTCTTATTACAGAAAAAGTATCTATCAAAAAGCCAGGAGCTGGCAAGGTAAGAGATGTAGAATGGACAGTCTCTACTGAAGATGCAGTTGGATTTGACGTTGGTGAATACGCTGTCGTTGAATCTATTTCAGGAAATCGTTTAATCGTAAAAAGAAAGGAAAATTAATTATTATGGTAAATTTAACTTTATCACCAGGGATTATTGCTTTAATTGTTGCCCTATCTATTATTGCATTAATTATTCTTATTTTAGTTATTAAATCTATCGTTGTTGTTCATCAAGCAACAACAGTTATTGTTCAAAAATTAGGTAAATATAGTAGAACTCTATCAGCTGGTATTCACTTTATTGTACCTATTATTGAAAGTAAAATTGCAACAGTTTCTTTAAAAGAAAAAGTTGCTGACTTCCCACCTCAACCAGTTATTACAAAAGATAACGTTACAATGCAAATTGATACTGTTGTCTATTTCCAAATTACAGACCCAAAACTATATACATATGGTGTTGAACATCCTTTACAAGCAATTGAAAACTTAACTGCAACAACATTACGTAATATTATTGGTGATCTTGAACTTGACCAAACACTCACATCAAGGGATACAATTAATCATCAAATGAGATTAATTCTTGATGAAGCTACAGACCCTTGGGGTATTAAAATTAATCGTGTTGAATTAAAAAATATTCTTCCACCTAAAGATATTCAAGAAGCTATGGAAAAACAAATGAGAGCAGAAAGACAAAGACGTGAACAAATCTTAACTGCTGATGGTTTAAAACAAGCTGCTATCTTAACTGCTGAAGGTGAAAAAGAAGCTGCAATTTTAAAAGCTGATGCTGAAAAAATTAGAAAAGTTAAAGAAGCTGAAGGTAATGCTGAAGCATTATTAAAAGTTGCAAAAGCACAAGCTGATGCTGTTAAATTGATTAATGATGCAAAACCTTGTTCTGCATATGTTACATTAAAAGGATTTGAAGCATTAGAAAAAGTAGCTGATGGTCAATCAACTAAATTAATAATTCCAAGTGAAATTCAAAATGTCGCTGGACTACTTGCTTCAATGAAAGAAGTTGTAGCAGAAAGTGCTGAAACAACTTCTACAAAAAAGAAATCAACTAAATAAGAAAACAATTAAAAGCATCTGGTGACCAGATGCTTTTTTTATAAAATTTATAAAGTTTTATAACTTATTCTTCTAATAATTTTTCTAATTGACTTACTAGAGAATCCATACGTTCAACTACTGCATTGAATGTTTCAATGTCTTCAAAGTCAACGCCAGCTTCTTTTGCTTGATCAACTGGATATTTTGAGCCACCTGATTTTAATAATCCAACATATCTTTCGAATGCAGGTGCTCCTTGTTCTTTAACATTTTTATATAATTTTAAAGATGCTGAGAATGAAGTAGCGTATTGATAAACATAGAATGGAGTATAGAATAAATGAGGAATATAAGCCCATACATATTGTTTGACTTTTTCTTCAGTAATATCTACATCATAATATTTTTTATATAATTCAATCATGATTTTAGATAAAACTTCATAATTAACAGGTTGGTTGTTTTCAACTAATTTTGTTGCTTCATATTCATATTCAGCAAATAATGCTTGACGATAGAAAGTACCTGTCATATCATCGATTGCTCTTTGAAGTAACATAATTTTTTCATCTTTTGATAATTCTTTAGATTGCATTAAATAATCTAATAAATTATGTTCATTAAATGTAGAAGCAATTTCAGCGACAAAAATTGTATAACCTTGTAATGATTCAGGTTGAGCTTCTCCAGCATATAAAGAATGAATTGAGTGCCCAGCTTCATGAGCAACAGTAAAGACATCACTTAATGTATTATCATAATTTAATAAAATAAAAGGATGTAATCCTGGTTGTGATGATGAATAAGCTCCTGATCTTTTTCCTGGTTTTTCATTTACATCAACAAAACCTTCTTTTAAAACTTCATGAGCTTTTTCTTGGAAGTCTTCAGGGAAACATTTTACTGATTCAAAGAATAATTCTTTTGCTTCTTCATAACTATATTTCTTATCTGATTTAGCAAGTTGCATAAATCTATCATATGTATGATATTTTGATAAACCTAAATGTTTAGCTTTTAATTTTAAATATCTTTTTAAAGAAGCATTGTTATTACCAGCAACTTTAATTAAATTTAAGAATACGCTAGTTGGAATATTATTGTGTTCTAAATGTGATTCTAAAATAGACTTATAATTACGTGCTTTAACATCTGCTAATTGACCTAATAAAATAGAATGATAAATATCTGCTAAAACATTTTTATGGTCATCATAGTATGAATAAAGTGTCTCAAATATTTTTGCTCTATCTTCTTCAGTCTTTGCTTCTTGAATTAAACTAGACCAACTTCCTTGAGTAACTGTAACTTCTTTTCCATCACTTAAAACACATGTTCTAGGTTTATTATCAGCTACACATAAATCAGAATATAATTGTCCACCTTTATCAGTGACTGGTCCATAATAAGATAATAATTTTTCTTTATCGGAATCTAAAATGTGTTCATTCATTTTAAACATTTTTTGATAACCAAATCTAAATTCTTCAAGTTCTTTATTATTATCAATAAATTTCATAACTTTTTCTTCACCAATTGCTAAAATTTCAGGAGATGAAAAAGCTGTTGCTTCTTGTAATAAATTAATAATATTCATACATTTAAACACTTTTTGAGCATTAGCAACATCTCTTTTATCTAAATCACTTGCAAGGTGAGCATATTGATATGCTTTCGATAAAAGCAAATCAAATTCTTTTTGTAATAAATTAAATTCTTTAAAATTTTCTTCATTATCTAGTTTTCCTTTAAAACTAGCAAATTTTTCAATATAAGTAGATGCTTTGTTAACATCTTCTTCAAATAATTCATCTGAAGCATATAAATAACTTAAATCCCACTCGTTCATATATTATTTTCCTTTCAAAAATATAAAATCATTATATACGTTTTTTAAAAAAATAAAAAGATATATCATTTAACTTCTAAAGATATATCTTTGTTGGTGTTACAATATTTTTCTTTTACCTTATTTAATATAGCAAATATAAAAGCATTAAATTCATCATTGTTCATATCTAAGTTTCTAGTATTATTAATTATCGAAGTAACTTCGCTTACTAAATTATTTAACGAGACTTCAATAGCAATTGAATTATTATTTTGTTCTAAGACATTAGTACTTTCCAATAAATGAGCAGCTACTACATTTATATTTTTCAGTAAAATCATATATAATTTATACTCCTTTCGACAAAATTATATATGATTAATTTGTCGAAAATTGTCGAACTATCTTATATATAGTAATATCGTTAAAAATAATTATTTATTATTGATTTTCTTCTTCATATTATATATTTTTACTAATCGAGGACGATTATAACGTTGCATCACAATAAAGACACATTCAATAAGAACACAAATCAAAGTTGTAATAATAAAAACTATAGGCTCCCCAAAAGGAATTATTAATAATAATGGTAATAAAGATTCAATAAGCATAAGTTCATGGACAATTTCTGCTTGGCATGTGGCTCCAATTACTTCTTCTAAACTATGTTTATAGATATTAAAAGCGCTAGGATCATAAGTCGGCATCTTATTTTTCCATTTTTTAACGCAAAGTATTTTATATAAAGTTTTTTCAAATCTTTTTTCTTTAAACCACCATCTGTTGTAGTTCATTCTATTATGATAAATATTATTAATTATTAAACCTGTATATGGTCTTACAAACCCTTGAAAAAAAGTAGTAATTAAAGTAATACCTAAAGCAGTTAAAAAATCATTATCAATGAAAAACTGTAAAGTAAAAATAGTTATAGAAATAACTCCCATAATTATTACGATGATATGTTTTAAATTACTACGCATAACTTTCACTACCTTTTCATTGATATACTAACATAATGCATTACTAAAGAATAAACATTAATAAAAAATATAAAGTATATAACTGATGTGTACCCAATAAAATGGACAAGTGAATTGAATTATATCTTAAGCTTAATATGGATGCTTCCCTACATTTAGAAAGGAGCATCCATTTTGTTTTACTCTTAATCCTTTCG
>JAXFTN010000118.1:0-8537 GCA_034176765.1 Bacilli bacterium
TTTATTTTGTTTGATAGGTTTTTTACTTCACCAAGTGCTTTATATATTTTAATTTTGTCAACTTGAAGTGCTAAACCACATGAATCATATCCTCGATATTCTAAACTATATAAACCATCAATTAATGAAGTAACTACATTATTATTAGAGACACTTCCAAATATTCCACACATTAAATACTTTCCTCATTAATTAAAGTTGTTAAATAATTTTCTATGAAATCAGCAATCTTTAAATTATCAATATGACTATCGGATTGTACGCAAATTCTAAATGCATTTTCTGTTCCACTACTTCTTACAACAATATTCAAATTATCTTGAAACATTTCATTTATATAACTTTTCAAAGTCGTAAGAATATCATCATTAATCTTCTTTTTATTATTATTTAAAATAGTTCTTTCAACTTTATCAATATGTTCAAAGTCTTCTATTAGTTTAGATAATGTACATTGCTCGTTATATAATATGTGAAGAATACTTAATAAAATATATAATCCATCAGAACAAGGCATGTAACTTTTATCTATTATATGACCACATGGTTCTCCACCTAAATTAGATTCATGTATATTCATTTCTCTTATTACATTACTATCACCTGTAGGAGATATATAAAAAGGAATATTATTATCATTTAAATATTTTCTTAAAGCAAGATTAGAAGTTTCTTGTAAAATAAGATTACCGACCTTACCATGTTTACGATAATAGTTACATAAAATATATAAAATATCATCTCCGTCAACAACATTTCCTTTTTCATCAATTAATTCAATACGATCTCCATCACCATCAAGAAAAGCGCAAATGTCATATTTGTTATTACTTTTAAATTTATGAATATTTGTTACTCCACAATTAAGATTAATATTCTTACCATTAGGTTCATTATTAATTAAAGTAAGATCAAGAGAATATTGCTTTATAACATTAATAATATTTAAAATGCCACCATTTGCACAATCAACTAATAATTTGCCTTTATATTTAAAATGTGGGAAATGACTCATTAGATTACTTTGATAATCATAAATTAAAGAAGGTCTAAAATGAAGCTTTCCAAAATCAGAAGAATACAATTCCTCATGTTCTAAGAACATATTCATTTCAATTTCATCTTTAATTGTTGGAGGGATTTTTTGTCCATTATTTAAGAACACTTTTATTCCATTGTCATCAAAAGAGTTATGGGAAGCAGTAACCATCAAAGATAAAGAATATTTTTTTGATAAGTAAGAAATACAAGGAGTAGAACAAATGCCACAATTGTCGACATTTATTCCATAGTATAAAAAAATAGACGTCAAAGTATACACGATAAACTCGGAGGATTCTCGTGTATCATAACCGATTAAAACCTTCTTTTCCAGCTTATTCTTTTTTATAAAAAGAGAAATGCTATAACCGACTTCTTTTATAAATTCGTAAGTAAGAAATTCACCTGCTTTGCCTCTTATTCCATCAGTTCCAAAAAAATGAGACATATAATCCCCCTTTTATTACTTATGCTTTTGAATTTAAAAATATGACAAAAAATTATTTATAGACTAATAATTTATTTAAAAGATCATTATTTAATGTTTCTTTAATAAATGAACTCTTTACAAAATAAAAGTAAGCTTCTTTTAAAGAAGTTGGTATTTTCTTATTACGTATTTTATTAATTTTATTTTCATTTATTCCTTTAAAACCGGCACTTAAAATAAGACTTAATGAAAGATAAGGATTTATAAAAGCATCTGGATTACGAACCTCTATACGAGTAGTATCATTGTTTGATTCAATGACTCTTATTAAAGACTTTCTTGAATATAAGCTATAATCAATTTCTTTTGGTGTTTCACCTACATCATTTAATCTGTAATATGAATAAAATGTTCTATTTAATATATAAAACATACTATGCATTTTACTTAATATTCCATTAACAAAATTCAAACATAACGATGAACTTTTTTTAGTTATATGATCAAAAAATAAATTATCTTTATTATTCCAACAAGATATATTTATGTGTAAACCATTACCTGGAAGATGGGAAAAAGGTTTAGGTGAAAAATCAACCTTAACATTAAATTTTGATGCATATAATTCAATCAAGTATTTAAGTAATAAAAATTTATCACAGGCTTCTAAAACATCTTTATAAATATAATGAATTTCTTGTTGTCCGTTTCCACATTCATGATGGCTAGCTTCTACTTGATAACCAAACTCATTTAGTTTTTTAGAAACATACTTTCTAAATTTATAACCTTTATCTTTTATTCCTATATCTAAATAACTTCCTTCATCAATAGGATTATTATTTTCATCTAATAAATAAAATTCAAATTCAAAACTTACATTTATATTACTAATATTAAATTCTTTCTTCTTTTCTAAAGAAATTTTCTTTAATAACGCTCTTGTATCACATGGATGAATGTTTTTCTCAATATTTAATAAATAACAAAAAACAATAGCTACTAATTCATCTTCTTCTGCTTCAATAATTTTAAAAGTATCTAAATCTGGTTTTAGATATAAAGGAGAAACATTAACTGATTGAAATCCATTAATAGATGATCCATCAATAGAAATTTCATCATCAAGAATTCGACCTATAAAATTAGTTGAATATTCAATTCCCTTAAGATTACCTTCTATATCGCAAAATAATAATCTAATACTTTGAATCTTGTTTCTAAGTATTTCTTCTTTAATATTAATTTTTGTTTTTTCCAAAATAAAACCCTCACTAATATTAATGAGAGTTAATATAATTCAATACCAATTTTATAAAATAGATATAAGAGTAATAATCATTCCTATAATGAATATAGTTAAAGTTATCCATACGATTTTAGAAATACTAAATCTATTACTTTTCTCTTCACGAGCTATTTCTTCTTGAATTTGTTTTTCATTTAGTAATGAAAACTTTACAATAGTTAAAGCAATTTCTTTTGCTTCTTTAAGTGCTATTCCTTCTTCTATTCTTACTTTTATAAAGTTATCGACAAAAGATTTTATGTTCTTTTCTAGAGGTGTTTTAGGTTCAACTTTATATTTCAAAGATACTTTATCAGCATTATTTAGTTTGTTAAAATCATAGATAATATCTTTTCTTAAAGATACAATTTCTTTTTTATAATTTTTATATATATCTTTCTTTTTCATATTAAAGAGCAAGTAAAGCTTCAGTAACAGCTCTTAAAGTATCTTCATAAGGATTTTCTAAAATAAATTGATCAACTTTTTCCCACTTAACTTCTTTAAAATATTTTGGTTCAGTTAAAGAAGTTTCTAATTCATCATCAACACTAAAAACATGAATATCAACTTTTTTATGAATAGTACAAACACCAAACGTTGCAAAAAATTGAAGATTTGTCATATTTCTAAAATCTTTTCCAGAGAAAGAATATTCGACACTTTTTATTTGCTTAATCCAGTCATCTTCTAATAGCATTACTCCTGTTTCTTCTAAACACTCTCTTATTGCAGCTTGCATAGAAGTTTCGCCAGGTTCAAGATGTCCTTTTGGTAATTCAACCCTATTATCATGGTTAACTAAACATAATACTTTGTCTTTACAAAAAACAATTGCCATTGAACTATGTTCATCCCTTTTCGTATTGATATAATCAACAGGTGGAATAGTAAGAGAATAAATCGCATAAGAACTAATTTTTGAATTTTTTAATTTAACTTCACTAGGGGCATCGGTTATTTCAATTAATTGTCCTCCAAGAAGTTCAATTACTCTTCTTGAAGCAAAATTGTTTTCTCCACAAGCAAGAATAATTTTTTTCATTTCATAATGTCTATATAAAGGTAAAACCATTGTAATTGCTTCATATCCATATCTATTTCCTCGATAATCATCAAAGATATCAACATCAATATGACCTTCATAAGTACTACTTAAATTATCACCAATTCGAACTGTTAGATTACCAATAACTTCATTTGTTGAATTTAAAATAATATCAAAATAATAATATGGTAATGATTCAAAATCAGTAGGTAACTTTTCTTCAATTAACGAAAGTGTTAATCTATCACCATTAATCTTTTTAAAATTAGTTGAAAACTCAAACATATATTCACCCCCAAATTTTAAAATAGTTCTTAAAACTATATTATCATTTTTTATAAAAAAAGGGTAGTAGACCATTTTTAGTCTACTACTTATTACAACTTTGTCCTTTAAGGGAATTTTTCTTTAGTTCTAATTCATAGATTCGAAGTAATTTGGGTCTATTTAATCTTTGAATCAAAACAGGTGGGATATTTAAGACAAAGTTAATAATCATTAAAGGTAACATAATCCTTAATAATAAATCTAATGGATTATATATAAAGACAACTGCTCCTATTAAAGCCATCCAAATATGAATACTTTCGGCATAACATGTTTCAACTAGAAAGTAATATAAATAATTAGAATCTGTTTTTTCTATACTTCTTTTTGAAAAATTTGTTGTTAACTTTCCTAATTCAGGAATCTTATCTTTCCATTTTAAAATTTTTAAACCTTTAGTTAAAAATTTATTTTCCCAGTTATAAACATGAAATATCTTCTTATATGGGTCAAACCATTTACGAGGTAAAGCGTGTATAACTGTTGCAACAATTATATCTAATACAAATATTACAATTGCATTGATCCAAGTATAGAGCCATACTGCTAAAACATCATATCCTACTGGAATAAAAATTGTATTTAAAATAGCTACTAAGAAAATTGAAATAAATAATGTTGGTAAATATAGTTTCATTTATTTCACCTTCTTTTTGATATTAAATTTCAATTTTTTTCCATAAAATCCTTCGTAAGTATTAACCCATGATTTATAGTTTTGATCTTTCATGTATTCAATATTTTCTTTATCTGATAAATTTTGCTTTTTATATATAGGCTTACCTATATGAATAATAAAATTTTTATTTTCAATACCTTCTTCATCAAATGTTCCATTCCCTTCAAAAGTAATAAACATAGGAACAACAGGAACGTTTTCTTTAACAGCATAATGGAATGCTCCGTTTTTCATAGGACGAGGTTTTTCATACATCCACCACATCGCTTGTTCAGGATAAAACATTACATAATTTTTATGTTTTAAATAATATGAAATAGCCTTATTGAAATTCATCATAGCTTTCATATTAGAAGACATTGGCATTAATCCTCCAGCCCTCATATATTCTCCAAGTTTATCGCTACGGTTATTAAATTCTGCTGAAGTAATTCTTATTTTATGACCTTTAACAGCCCAAGTAGCTACTAAACAATCAAAGATATAAACATGATTGCAAGTTAAGATACATGATTTAATTCCTTTTAGATTTTCTTTTCCAATTACTTTTGTTTTGCAAACTTTCTTATTGATGTGTCGAGTAAAAGGATTAACAATAAATGCTTTTTCAAATGCAATCTTTAATTTCAAAAATCCTTTTTTAATATAAGGAAACTTTTCAGTTACTGGAATCATTAAACTTAAATCTGGTTCATCAATATGAACATCAAAAATCCCTTGAGATTCATATTCATTTTCACGCTTAATCAATTCTTTATGAGTTACCATTATTTTTCTTCCTTTTTACTATCAGAAGCGAAGTCAACTCTTTCAATGACTTCCCAACCTTTGTTATTTTTTCCAAATAATGCTTTAGATACAATTCTAATGTAACCCATATAGAAGAATGGGTGAACAATAGCTAATAAAATTTTCTTGAACCAATTTAATTTAATATTTTTCCAGTCAACAAGAACACACATCCAAGACATCATACCAAATGATATATAGATTACTCCAAATCCAATAGCTGCAAGTACTAAACACTTTAGCCATAAATCAACACCAAAGATACCAAAACCTAATGCCATTAATAACATTAATCCGATAAATGAAATTAATAATCCTATATATACATAAACAATTTGAAGAGCTGTAGTGAAATATACATTTTTCTTAATCTCTTTTGTATCATAAATATCTCTTTTTGTTTTAATCCTATCATTATATAAACGATATGAATCAACGACACCCGTCATCCAACGAGTTCTTCTTTTATTTGTCATATTTAATGAAGTAGCTTCTTCTACATAAATTTTTGCATAGCCACAATAATAACATGTAAAGTCTTGTAAAACACAGTCATACATAAATTCGATGTCTTCCGTTAATGTTTGACGATATGGCCAACCACCAATTTTCTTAATAACTTTACTTGTCATCATAATACCAGTACCAATAGTCATAGCTGTAATATTATGATCTGATTTATATTTATTTCCTAAATCATCAATTAAAGGCCAAATTAATCCATTACAACAAGTTGCAAATGTATTACTCTTTTTATCACCATACAAATAGTTTTTAACAATTTTTTTGCATTGAACAACATCTCTTCCTGATGCAAGGGCATTATTTAATTCTTCTAGCATATGTTTTTCCATAACACAGTCTGCATCAACTACTAAATATGCATCATATAAATCAGGAGTTTTTGCTAAAATTTCTTGTAATGTAAATTCAAGAGCATCACCTTTACATGTTTGATCTCCAATAATATGGACATCATATCCATATTTTTTTGTTATCTCAATTGTAGGATCATTTTCTTCTTTTACAATAATGTGTAAGTCAAACTTATCAGCTGGATATGTTTGCTCTTTTGCACTATTAAGTAAATCAACAATTACTTTACTTTCATTTCTAGCTGGAATTAATACAGCAATTTTGTTTTGTTTATCATTTACTAGATGCTTTTCTTTTTTAAATCCATAGAACCAAGCACGCATACGTGGAACATATGCAATTGCACAAATTCCAAGTAATACAATATAAATGATTAAAATAATGTTCAATAATTCATTCCAAGTCATATTCGTACCTCCAAGGCTTTTGCCTTCTACCTTTATTATAAGGAAGCATAATAATAAGTCACTCTAATCTAGTTTTGAAAACTATATTGGAGCAAGAAAAATAATTCTACCACACTCTCAAAATTTTCTACCATCATTTTAAAACTCTCAAAATTGTAGAATTTGCCATATTTTGTCTAAAAATTTAATGTTGAAATGTGATTTTTATAGTAGTACCATATAAATATGAAAGAATTAAGAGAAATTATCGGTGAAAACCTAACCGAGCTTAGAAAGCAAAAGGGTTATACACAAATATCACTTGCAGAGAAATTAAATTACTCAGATAAAGCAATCTCAAAGTGGGAAAATGGTTCTTCTTTACCTCCAATTGATATATTATTAGAACTTGCAAATCTATATGGAGTAACTTTAGATTATTTAGTAAAGGATTCATCTCAAAAAGATAAGAAACTTTTAAAAAATGACAACGTAAAAAGAAGAAATCACATTTTGATTACTTTACTATCTAGTGTTTTAGTTTGGATTATAGCTACTGCTGTTTATGTATTTTCTTATATACCAACTAAAGAAGCTTCTTTATGGACTATCTTTTTATGGGCAGTCCCTATTAATGCAATTGTTTTAATTGTCTTTAATGGAATATGGGGTAAAAGAAAATATTTATTACCTGCTGTAATGTTACTTGTATGGCCTTTATTAGCTGCAATACACTTACAAGTATTAGTATTATATCCCGATATTAATTTATGGATGATCTATCTTTTAGGTATACCATTAACTGTAGCAACATTCTTGTGGTGTAAATTAAAATAACTTAAAAATAACTAAGTTAATTAAAAAACGAATTTAATCATTAATGGTTAAATTCGTTTTATTTTTTAAAAGATACTTTATTTATTCTTTAGTCTTCTAATTAATTTATAGACTTCAAAGATAATAACTATTGAAAATGCTAAACCTAAAGAAATTAATAAACTTATAATATCTAAGGATTGAAGTCCAAATAATGTATTAACTCCTGGACAATAAATAACAAATAATTGAAGAACAAATCCTATTAAGAATGCAAAATTCATAAACTTATTTTTGTATGTCTTTTTATTAAAGATAGAGAAGTTTGATTTAACATTATATGCATGGAATAATTGTGTGCTTGATAAAGTTAGGAAAGCCATAGTTTGTCCTAAAGCATGTGATGTTGCTTCTCCAATAATATAAGAAGTTAATGTCAATGCACCAATTAAGATACCTTCTAGAGCGATCTTCCATCCATATCCATTTGCAAAAATACCTTCTTTACGAGGACGTGGTTTTCTTTCCATAATATCATCATCAGGTGCTTCCATACCTATTCCAAATGCTGGTAATGAATCAGTAATCAAGTTAATCCATAATAGATGCATAGCAGAAAGTGGTGTACCTAAATTAATAAGACCAAATGCTGATAATAAAGATGCAACAAAGATAGTTAATACCTCACCAATGTTTGAAGATAATAAATATTTAATACATTTACGAATGTTATCATAAATGCCACGACCCTCTTTAACAGCTGAAACAATGGTTGCAAAATTATCATCTGTTAAAATAACATCAGCTGTTTCTTTAGAAACATCAGTTCCTGTAATTCCCATAGCACAACCTATATC
>JAXFTN010000119.1:0-5366 GCA_034176765.1 Bacilli bacterium
AAAGAAATATTTAATAAAGGCGTAACCATTTGGCACATTGATAATGGAGCGGAAGTCGGAAATTATAATGTAAAGAATATGGAGGTATAAAATGACTAAAACTGATAAAAAATTATATAGACTTTATTACGAAAGATATAAATTATTAGCGTTAAATATGTTTAGATGGGAAAACCTACCCCCAACTATTAAAAGTAGAAATATAGAAAAAGCATTATTCGAACATGGAAAAGCTATAATATTTAATGATAAAGATTGCGGATTAATATGCTTAGGAGCAAATGATGGGGGAAAATTAAATATTAACGGCGAACCCATCTCATTTATTGCAACTGGATTTAATTATTCTAAACATATTACAATAGACAAAGATTCCGCAATTATATATAATAATGCTTTGGGGCAAGATACTGAAAAATATGTTAAACAATACGCTTTAGAAATGACGGAAGTTAAAAGAAGTATTAACGCTAATATCAGACTACAAAAATTCCCGTATATTTTTGAAACTAACAAAAATAATAAAAATTCTTTGAAACAACTATTTAGTCAAATTGAAGATGGTGAGCCAGCAATATTTGGTAACAAAGATTTAAACATAGAAAATATTAACGTGTTAGGACTAAATGTCCCATATGTTGCGGATAAACTAAACGAATATCGTTACGAACTAGAAAGGGAAATACTAACATTTTTCGGGCTAAATAATTCTTTTGAGAAAAAAGAGAGATTGCTTGTAGATGAGGTAAACTCTAATAATGATTTTATTTCTCGAAATGTAGATTTAATGTATCAATCCCGTTTGGATGCTTGTAAAGAAATCAATAAAAAATTCGGTTTAAATATCAGAGTTATAAAAATAAATGATGAGGGGAATCACATTGATAATAAAAATATAGAGGTGAAATAAATGGCTAAATATACAATAGAATTAAGAGCGTTAAATAATCCGCCATTCTTTAAATTATTTGATTTTAAATATGATTTTTACGAAGAAAGTAAAAAAGAACAATTCGAGCAAAAATTTATCGACTATTTTTACATGAGAGAAATTGAACACGCAACCGCAGAAGAGTTTAAACACGAATTGCGTACGAAACTTAATTTAATTGCTCCATACTACAAGCAATTATATGAAACAGAACTAAAGTCAAAAAATATTGAATTTTTATTAAATAAAGATTTAAAAGAAACTTTCATTCGTGAAGTTGAATCAGATACAGAATCATTATCTAATTTTAACAATGAAAGCAACGGAAAAGTAAAAGTAGAAACATTAAGCACTACCAACGACACGCCACAAAACCGAATTGATGATTTAGATAGATATATAAGTTCTGCTAGTAAAGACAAAAATACGTCAGACACTTCATCAAGCGACAACGGTTCAAGTATTTCACAAAATTCTAATTCTGCCAAAGAGGAAACAACGTTAATTTCTAAAGGTAACATTGGAACTACCTCTTCAGCTCAACTTTTAAGGGATTGGAGGGACGTGCTAATAAATATTGATATGATGATATTAGAAGAATGTGAAGAATTATTTTTTAAATTGTTTTAGTAATCATATTGAAAAATCACTATAATATAATGTAATGTCTCACGTGATACAATTATTTAAATATTCCACACAATATATATTATTATTTTAATTATATATGTTTCACGTGAAACATTTTAAGAAATGTCAATTCTTACAATATTTATATTTCAACTACAATATTAATCTATAAAAAGCACGTTTACAAATAAACTTGAAATATATTTTTGTTAGAATCTAAGTTTCATTCTTTCTTAAATAATAAATTTAAATTGAACGTAATTCAAATAATACAAATACTTGTTTTGGATTACGTTCAAAATATTTTTTCGTCAGAATCGAAATAAAAGGGGGATATTATGGGATATCAAGAAGAGTTTATTAGTAAATTAGGTAAATTGGCACAAGCAGAAAGAAAAAAAAGAAGTAGATGGGTTCTACCATCCGTTTGTATTGCTCAAGCTTGTTTAGAAACGGGATACGGACAAAGTACGTTGATGACTAAAGCCAACGCGTACTTTGGAATTAAATGGTCTGCGGGTTGTGGTTTTAACGCTTATTCATCTCTAACTAATGAAGTATACGACGGAAATAATGTAACAATAAATGCAGATTTTAGAGCATATAATTCTCCCGCAGAAAGTGTAGCTGATTATTTTGACTTAATTACAACACTTCCAAGGTATGCGGGGGCGGTAAATAATGGCGATTATAAGTCAAGTATACAAGCAATTAAAAATGGGGGATATGCAACAGATATAAATTATGTAAGTAAGATATGTAATATAATTGAAATGTTTGGCTTAACTGTTTGGGATAACTGGGATACTGGGAATACTGGGGGGACAGTTTCAACGGGGACAACATATACGGTAAAATATGGGGATACGTTATCAGCAATAGCAAATAAATATAACACAACTGTTAGTAAAATATGTAGTGATAATAATATATCAAATCCCGACCTAATTTATGAGGGACAATTATTACAAATTGGCGGGGGTGTTTCGGTTGCAAGTATTTACACGGTTGTTAGGGGTGATAATCTATCAATTATTGCTCAAAGATACGGGACGACTATATCAAGAATTTGTGCAGATAATAATATAAAAAATCCCGATTTAATATACGAGGGACAACAATTGAAAATTTGTTAATTTTTATAAAAAGATACTATAATATAGTGGGGGATTATACCCACTATTTTTACTTTATAAGGAGGAAAAAATGTTAAATACTATTGATAAATTAAATGTATCTTATAATGGGATATTTTACAATAATAAACCTATGACAGAAAGTGAGCAAATGCATTACTTATTAAGTAAGTTAAATTTGATAATTGAGCATTTTAATATTTTAGATGATACAACAAGAGAAAAAATAAAAGAAATTGAAGAAAGATTGGAAACTATCGAGAATTACTCGTCATATAGCGAAACAAAAATTAAAAAATAATTTAGTGGCATTTTGTGATAGCAAAGGAGGAAAATATGTTTAACGGAGCAACAAATTTTTATAATTTAAACAATGATAATTTCCATGATTTTTTAATGGAAATGTATAGAAAAATTGATTTGTTAGATAAAGATACTAATTATATAAGAAAACATTTAATTGACGAACTACGAAAAGAATTGAGAAAAATCATTGCCAATGGTGAATTGGTAGTTGATATTGAAAGTGTGGTAGATGACTTTTTAAGAAATGGACTAGCAGAAAATAAAGTCGTCACGGATATTAAAAAGAAACTTGAAGAATGTAGCACGCAATTGGATACTAATACTAAGCAAATGATAAACAAGAGAATTGAAAATGTTTTTGGTAATAATAAATGTATTCTTCATAGAGGAGCTTGTACAATAGCTCCAGAACAGACTACTGCCAGCTTTCAATTAGCAAAAAAGTTAGGTGTAAAAGTTGTAGAAATAGACGTATGGAAAACAGCCGATAATGATTTTGTAGTATTTCACGATAGTACGCTAGATGATAAAACAACTGGAACTGGTAGAGTGGAAGATAAAACATTAGCAGAATTAAAAACATTAAGTTTCACAAAGGGTGCAAACCTAGATAAATACCCAAATTTAAAAATATTATCTTTTGATGAATGTATGAAATTATTAAAAGAATTAGGGTTAAATGCCTTAATAGATTTTAAAACATATACTTTAGATAGTAGTATTTATTTAAAACTAATAAATATTATAAAAGCAAATGGAATGCTTAGTAATGTCGCTATTGCTACATGGTATGGTTCACAAATTAAAATTATTAGAGATTTAGAAAAGGATATATGCTTAGGTATTGAACAAGTTGAAAATGAAACAGAGTGGAATTATATTTTAAATAATAACATAGATTTTGCTTTTTTAACTAAAGGTACACATTTAACACAAGAAAATATCAAAAGATTACATGATAATTATAGATATTGTGTAGGTTTTTCAGTAAATACGCTAGATGATATAAAAACGTATACTGATTATGGTTGTGATTATTTTGTAACTGATAATATTTTTGAAGGAGGTATTTAATATGTATTTTGATGATGATAAATATTTAAATAATTTAGATTTTATAAATAGAAACTTATTAAATAATAGTTTTACAAGTGTAGCCTCAAGTAATTTATTAACAAATGATACTTTTTATTATGATAGAAATACATTTACTGTAAAAGGTAAATCTACTACCGATAAAAGAGGGAGTATTTGTGTGAAATATGATAATGTTAAAAGTGGAGATATTATTGAAGTTGAGTGTGAAATTAGGAGAATAGATGGTGATATGCCAAGCGTGGCAATTACTGAATGTGATACTACGCATGAAAGTAATTATAATGAACTATGTAAGAAAAGATATAATTTAAATGGTGATTGGCAACTTATTAAAATAAAAACAACAATGTTAAATGATAAATCACTAAATATAACATTTGGTTTAGGTTTAGACCAAACTGGAACTTATGAAGTTAGATATGTAAAAACTAGAGTTAAAAGAGTTACGGAAAATGCGTTAGTAAAAATTAATAAATCATATGCTATTTATAAAATGCCTAATGGGTGGCAAGTAAGAACTGATACTTTTGATAGTGATTATGATGGAGTAATAACACTACAAGACACAAATACATTATTATTAACTTATGATAGATTTAAATTATCCCCCATCCCCTCAGTGGCAGAAAATTTTGATAATAATGGTATCAAGTATGATGTTAGAGTTGGTCAAGTGCAGAATAATTCTATTCAAATAAAAGTAGTTGATAGAACTACAAATACATTAGTAGATTTGTCTACATTATCAAATTATTTTCAATTTTATATAACTTTAACTGGTTATAAATATATTTAAATAACTGATTAAAATAACGAGCTATGGAATAAAAAGGAGAAAAACGAAAATGACAAATGATGTTATAAACGCTATAAGTACGGTAGGCTTTCCCGTTGTGATGTGTGGCGGTTTCGGATATTTTTTATATGTGATAATTAATAAAATGCTATCGCAGATTGATAAATTCGGGGAAAGCTTAGACAAATTTAATAATACACTAATCATAATGGATAAAAGAATCGAGAATATCGAAGATACTTTAAAAACTGAAAGATAAAATATTTTGAATGTAACTCATTTCATGTATTTATATGTTTTTGAGTTGCGTTCAAAATTTAAAATATGATAGAAAGGAGATTTATAAATGGCTTATTATAATTATGATAGAATATGTAGCTATAACGCTTGTTTTAATTTTATACTAACCAACAGAGGATACGGGAAAAGTTACGGAGCAAAGAAAAGAGCGATTAAAAGATTTAAAAAA
>JAXFTN010000120.1:0-5085 GCA_034176765.1 Bacilli bacterium
GTGAGTTTAGTTACTTCAGCAAAACCTTTGGCTTGCAAAACACCATTTTGACCAGTTGTAGCATCAACTACTAAAAATACATCATGAGGTGCATCAGGAATTTCTTTACCTATAACACGACGGATTTTAGATAACTCATCCATTAAATTAGATTTATTTTGTAATCGCCCTGCTGTATCAATAATTATTAAATCTGCTCCTGATTTAATACCTTGATGAACCGCATCATAAGCTACTGATGCTGGATCTCCATTTTCTTTTCCTATAACAATTTCACAATTTAAACGTTCAGCCCAGATTTTAAGTTGTTCAGTAGCTCCTGCTCTAAATGTATCAGCAGCTCCTAGTAATACTTTTTTACCTTGATTGATATATCGATGAGCTAATTTAGCAATAGTAGTTGTTTTACCAACACCATTTACACCAACTACAAGTAAAACTGTTGGCCCATGTTCTTTAAATTGAATATCATTAATAATAGTCTCACCTTGTGTTGCATATGATGTAAACATCTTGTCAATAAGTATTTCATTAATGTCACTAGGTTGAGAAATTCCTTTTTCTTTAACTTCTTTTTTAGTTTCCTCAACAACCTCTAATACTAGTTTGACCCCAACATCAGCTTCAATTAATATTTCTTCTAATTCTTCAAAATATTCATCATCAATTTTAGTTCTTCTTTGAGATAACTGTTTTAATTTATCTATAAAATTCTTTTTAGATTTAGATAAACCAACTACATATTTGTTCTTTTCTTCTTTTGATTTTTTAGATACTTTTTTTCTTAAAAAGTCAAATAGTCCCATATTATTACACCGCCTTTTTTGTTAGTGCATCTTTAGCAGCAAGTTGCTCTGCTTCTTTTTTACTAGTTGCAATACCACGACCAAGTTTAACATCGTTAAAATATACTTCTGCTACAAATACAGGTGAATGTGATGGTCCTTGTTGATCAACTATTTTATAAGTAACATTTCCACGATTATCCGACTGCATTTCTTCTTGAAGTTTAGTTTTATAATCATGAATATCTTCCATTTTAAAATTTATGATATCTTCCATAAAAACGTATTTGACAAATTCATATGCTTTTTCTATGGATTGATCTAAATAAATAGCCCCTACAAAGGCTTCAAAAACATCTTCAAGTATTTTGTTAGATATTCCACCACTCTGTTGTAAACCATAACCAATCTTAATAAATTGCTTCAAACCTAATTTAGTTGCATAGTTTGCTAGAGAATTACTTTGAACTAAAGTAGCTCTAATTTTAGTCATAATTCCTTCTTGAGAAGAAGAATAAGTTTTATATATTAAATCTGCGACTGCAAAACCAACAACACTATCACCAATAAATTCAAGCCTTTGATAATCATGGTGCTGTGTTTTCATTTGCCCATTATAAGAAGAATGCGTAAAAGCCATTTCATATAAAGAAAGATCTTTAGGAATAATATTAAGTGACTTAAGAAAATCTTTAAGATCTTTATTCATTTTCCTTTAATCCTTCTTTCATTAATGAAACTATGTTTACTTTGGCCATTTTATATGCAACATTCATTGCACAACTAAATCCATAAGCTTCACTATTACCATGTGCTTTAACTACAACACCATTTACACCTAATAGCATTGATCCACCAATAGATTTATAATCGAATGTCTCTTTAATTTCTTTAACACCGCTTTTGCATAATAGATAACCTAACTTTGAGAATATATTCTTCTTGAACATCTTTTTCATCATGTTATTCATAATACTAAAAACGCCTTCGCATGATTTCAAGAATACATTACCAGGAAATCCTCCAGTAATTAAGACATCTGCGTTTCCATCAAGAGCTTCACGAGCTTCAACATTACCCATGAAACCTGGGAAATTAGTCTTTTTTAGTATTTGATGTGCTTCTTTAATTTCTGGAGATCCTTTTTCTTCTTCAGTTCCATTGCTTAATAAATATAATTTTGGTTGTTCAATACCAAATACTTTATTTGTGTATATTGATCCCATCTTTGCAAATTGTACGATTTGAGATGCTGTATTATCATTATTTGCACCAATATCTAGTACAGTAACTTTTTTACCTTTAACTGCTGTAGGAAACGGTGATACTAGAGCTGCTCTTTCAACTCCTTCAATTAATTTCAATTTAATTGTTGCAGCAGTAAGAAAACCACCCGTAGAGCCAGCAGATACAATAGCATCAGCACCTTTTTCTAAATATGTATTTAAAGCAACAACCATTGATGATTTTCTCATTCTTAATACATCAAAGGCATTAACATCCATAGGAACAACATCAGGAGCATCAACAATCTCACATTTTCCTTCTAATTCTTTTAATTCATCTTTCTTGCCAACAGCAATAATTTCTACATCTTTATGAGTTTCTAGAAATCTTAAGACTCCTCCAACAGTAGCTTTACTACCATTATCTGAACCCATCATATCGATAACCATTTTCATAAAATCCACCTCGCTAGTAGTAAAAATATTATACTATGAAAAAAAAGGGTTTTAAACCCTTTTATTTTCTATTCAACACCTATAATGAAATCATAAACAGGTTGATCACCTTGATGGCACTCTATTTCAATGTCTTCTACAGGAAGCTCTTTATTAATTCTATCTAAAAGCTTATTCTTTTCTTCTTCCGTTGCATCTGCACCAACAATTATTGTTATGATACTAGAAAAATCATCAACCATTGCTTTAACTGCTTGGAAAGCTGATTCAACTTTATCTGGATTGCAACAAATAATATTCTTATCAACAATTCCCATATAATCATCTTTCTTAATATCAACACCATCAATATTTGTATCTTTAATTGAGAAAGTGACTTGACCAGTTTTAACAGATTTTATTCCTTCATTCATAGATTCTATATTTTCTTCTAAATCTAAATCAGGATTAAACATCATACATGCTACTAAACCTTGTGGAATAGTTTTAGTAGGAATAACTCTTGCTGTAATATTTTCATTACATACTTCACAAGCTTGAGATGCAGCCATAATAATATTTGAATTATTTGGTAAAATAATAATATTTTTTGCATGAACACTATTAATAGCAGATATAAAATCTTCAGTAGATGGATTCATAGTTTGTCCACCACTAACAATATAATCAGCTCTTAATTCAGTAAATAATTTTGCAATACCGTCACCTGCACCAACAGCAATGATTGCATATTCTTTTAAAGGAACTTCTTCAGCAGGTAAATCAGCATCTAATTTAGTATGAGAAATAGCGATATTTTCAACTTTAACTTTCAAAAACTCACCATATTGTTGAGCGTAATTTAATATGCTACCAGGTAATAAAGAATGGATATGTACTTTAGCATTATTAGCATTTTCATCAAATTCAAAATCGATACATTTTCCATGAGTATTCAAGACTTTAGCAAATCTATTTTTAACAAATGGTTTTTTATTTTCACCTTCAAGTTTCAAAACAAATTCAATACAATACCCTGTATCATCTAATTGATCGTCGGATTCATCATAATTAGCTTCATAGACAGTAGCCATTGCCTTTTCAACAACTTCACCTAAAATTGCCTTTTGGAAACCTTCTAAGATTTTAATAAGGCCAGCACCACCTGAATCAACAACACCAACTTCTTTTAAAACTGGAAGTAAATCAGGAGTTCTTTTTAAAGATGCACGAGCTTCTTTTAACAATAACTCCATAACCTTCTCAATAGTCATAGTAGGTTTTACGTGTTCATAAATATATGTAGAAGATTCACGGATAACAGTTAGAATTGTACCTTCTACTGGTCTCATTACAGCTTTATATGCTACTTGTTGTCCTTTATAGAAAGCCTCAGCTAAATCTACAGAAGAAATAGTAACCTTATTTTCTAAAGCAACAGCAAATCCTTTAAAAATTTGTGAAAGAATAACACCAGAGTTTCCACGAGCTCCCATTAACAAACCTTTAGAGAAAGATTTTGCAATAGTATAAACATCATCATCGTTTCTATTTGCAACTTCTTTTGCACCAGAAGATATTGTTAAATTCATATTTGTACCAGTATCTCCATCAGGTACTGGGAAAACATTTAAAGCATCGATTTCAGGATATGAGTTATATAAATTATTAGCACCTGAGATAATCATCTGCTTTAATATCAGACCATTAATTGATTTCATAATAATACCTTTCAATTGTCCTTTCTATCTATATTTGTTTAATACCTTGTACGTAAACATTAATAGATTTAAATTTTATATCAAAAGTTGTTTCCAACACATATTTTACTTTTTTTTGTACCTCAACAATTACTTCTGTAATCTTAACACCAAAAGCAACGACAATATATAAATCAACCTCATATCCATCTTTACTTTTACGAGGGATAACACCTTTATAGAAATTTTCTTTTTTTAAAACTTCATAAGAATTTTCAGTTGTCGAATTCTTACTAGACATTCCAACAACTCCATAACATTCTACCGCAGATGATCCAGCAACTGCTCCAATTGCTTCCATTGAAATATTAATTCCACCATACGGTGTTTGCTTGTCAAGAGTCATAAATAATCCTCCAATTAATGCTATTTACATAGAAACAGCTACTTTATTCTATCACATGTCACTTTTTTTGTAAAAGGAATGTAATTTAAAAAAGCTATATTTTGAATAATTAAAATAAATTTAATCAAAATTTTATAAATAAAAAAAGCCCGGCAACGTGCTATCTTAACTCAAAGAGCTATTTTCGCCGCTACGGTGCTTAACTTCTGTGTTCGGGATGGGAACAGGTGTGTCCACCGCGCCATAATCACCAGACTTTTTTTATTTCAGAGACTTAAATATTGTTCTCTGAAAACTAGATATTAATAAAATAATTAATATAACAAATCCTTTATAAATTACCCTTAATAAATAATTTTACTCTTAAGTCCTCGACCTATTAGTATCGCTCGACTGAATACATCACTGTACTTACATCTGCGACCTATCAACCTCGTCACTTTCGAGGGGTCTTACTTTCTTGCGAAATGGGAAGTCTCATCTTAAGGCTAGTTTCACGCTTAGATGCTTTCAGCGTTTATCTATTCCATAGG
>JAXFTN010000121.1:0-4830 GCA_034176765.1 Bacilli bacterium
ACAAGTAGAACGATTTGAATAACTGAATAATATATAGCTCCTTCAGTTGTCATAAAAAATGATAATAATGGGATATTAGCCATTGATCCCATTGCAATAATCATTAAAAGAATCCAAAACACTAAAGAGATAATTAATTTATTTTTTTGAGAAGTATCTTTCTTTTGATATATATTTTCTTCAATTGGAGTAGCTTTATAACCTGCTAATTTAACAGCAGAAATTATTTCTTGATTGTTTAAATTAGTATCTAATTCTAAGGTATTTGTTATTAAATTTACATTTACATTAGAGACATCTTTTAAATTATTTACCGCATTAAAAACATGTCCTTGGCAAGCAGTACAAGTCATTCCTTCTATTAAAAATTTCTTCTTCATACTTTCACCACCTTTTTTTATTATACCATTAATTTATTTTTTAATGATTTATAATGAACCATAAAAGACGACCTATCGGTCGCCTTCATATTGTAGTCGATATAGATTATAGTAATAACCTTTTTTCTTTAATAATTCTTGATGAGTACCTGATTCAAGAATTTCACCTTTTTGTAAAACGATAATTTTGTCAGCGTGCTGAATAGTTGATAATCTATGTGCAACTATTAACATCGTGCCAATATTCATCATTTTATTTAATGAAGATTGAATTAGTTTTTCAGTTTCTGTATCAATATTTGAAGTTGCTTCATCAAGAATCATAATTTTAGGTTTATGAACAATTGTTCGAGCAAATGAAATTAATTGTCTTTGACCACTTGAGAAGTTGGCACCTCTTTCTTGTAATTGATATTCATATTTATTATCAAGTTTATTGATAAATGTATCTGCACCAACATACTTACAAGCATCTTCAATCTCTTCATTGCTTATAGAATCATCTCTTAAAGAAATGTTATCTTTTAATGTACCTGAGAACAAGAACACATCTTGTAACATTTGGCCAATATTTCTTCTTAATGATTCAATTTTAATATGTTTAATGTCTATTCCATCAATTAAGATTTGGCCCTTTTGAATCTCATAATTTCTCACAATTAAACTTAAAATTGTTGTTTTACCAGCTCCAGTTGCTCCAACAAAAGCAACCGTTTCTTTTGCATTAACTTTAAAGGAGACATCTTTTAAAATCCATTCATCTTCTTTATATGCAAACCAAACATTTTTAAATTCAATTTCTCCTTTTATGTTTTCAAGCTCTAGAGCATCTTCTTGATCTACTAAATCAGGTTTTGTATCAAGCAATAAGAATAATCTTTCACTTGCTGCAAAACATCTTTGTAAACCATTAAATTGATCTGCAAGAGTTTGGATAGGTTGGAAAAATCTACTTACATAAATATATAATGAATAAACAACATTGAATTCAATTGCTAACTCAGTAGAAATACCTATACGTTTAAATCCTAAGTATAAAACTAGCATTTCAGCAAAAACATAAAGAACAAAGATAGAAGGTCTAAATAAAGCGAAGACAAAAACTTGTTTTTCTTGAGCTTTCTTTAATTTGTTATTGCATTCATCAAATTCTTCTTCTTTTCTTTTTTCTTGGTTAAATATTTGAGTAATCTTCATACCAGAAATATTTTCTGATAAAAAAGCATTCATAGCTGAAATATTATTACGCACATTACGATATGCTGCACGAGAATATTTTCTAAAGATGAAAGATAATAACGCAACAATTGGAACAAAAATCATAATAAATGAAGCTATGCGCCAATCTAATATAAACATCATTACAGCATAAACGATAACAGATATAGCGTTCTTCAATAAGTTTACCAAAATGTTTGTATATAAATCATTAACAGCACTAGTATCACTTGTAACACGAGTAACAAATTTACCTACAGGAGTACTATTAATTTGAGCAATAGATAAAGATTCTATGTGAGTAAATACTTCTTGTCTTAATGTGAAAACAATCTTTTGACCAACTTTTTGTAAAAGCATTGTATTTAAATAAACAAAGATTAAAGAACCAACTACACATCCAAAATAACCTAAAGCCATTACAATAATAGAGTTCATTGTAAAACCAGCTGGATCAAGAATTTTAGCTGTTACATTACCAAATAAAATAGGAACGTAAGATTGTACTCCAATAAAAATTAACATTAATAAAAATGATAATAAAAACTTTGGAATGTGTGGCTTAATATATTGGAAAGTACGCTTCAAAATCTCGGAGTCTTTCATAGTGCGAATTTCATTATCTAGTTCTTTCATACTATTCACCCTCCACTTCTTTTTCTAGTTCTTGAAGTTCAACCATACGTTTGTATGTAGGAGAAATCTTCATAAGATTAGATGGTGAATCAAATGCTTCAACACTTCCATCTTTTAGAACTAAAATCTTATCTAAATGAGAAACAGTTGATACTCTCGATGCAACAATAATTGTTGTTTTACCAGCACGTTTCTCTTTTATGTTATGAAGAATTTTTTCTTCGGTCTTAACATCAACAGCAGATACCGAATCATCTAATATTAAAATAGAAGGCTCTTTTACTATTGCTCTAGCAATAGAAATTCTTTGCTTTTGTCCACCTGATAAAGTGACACCACGTTCACCAACCATAGTGTTATATCCATCAACGAAATCTTTAATATTTTCATCTACATCAGCAAACTTAGCTGCATCTTCTGTTTCTTCTTGGCTAATATTTTTATTAGCAAAACGAATGTTATTTCCTACCTTATCAGAAAATAAGAAGTTATCTTGAGGAACATAACCTATAGAGTCTCTTAATAATTTAATAGGCATTTTCATTAAGTCAACTCCATCAATAAAAATTGTTCCTTCTTCAACATTATATAAACGCAATAATACATTTACTAAAGTTGTTTTACCACAACCGATTTTTCCAACTATTCCAATCGTTTCGCCTTTATTAACTTTAAATGAAATATTGTGTAAAGATGGTACATCGCTATCAGGATAAGTAAATGAGAAATTTTTAAATTCAATATCACCACTAATACAAGAAACATCTGAAGGTAAATAATCAAGAATTTCAACCTTCTCATTTAATAATTCACTTACTCTTTTTAATGAAGTTGTTCCTCTTGAATGAATGTTAATTATTTGGGCAAAGGCAATCATTGGCCAAATAATAGCATCAAATAAACCTATAAATTCAATTAATGAAGCTGCTGTAAATTTATCATCGTATACATAAAATCCACCAACAATGATTATTAAGACAATTGATAATTCAATTAATAATTCTATACAAACATCAAGCATAGTTGTATAACGAGCATATTCAATGTTTATTTTTTGATTATCTTTATTATATTTAGTAAATTGTCTTAATTCATGTGCTTCCTTAACAAAAGCTTTAATTACAGAAATACCAGAAAAGTTTTCTTGAGCAAAATCAGATAACTTTTCATAAGCTTCTTGACGAAGTGCATACTTCTTTTCCATAAACTTACCAACAATATAACCACAACAAGCAAGTACTAATAATGGTGCAATTGAGATGATAGCAAGTATCCAGTTTAATTGAGCCATTTTTATAAAAGCCATTGTTCCTAAAAATAATGCATCAACTGCATAAATTGTACCATCACTAATTGATTCTTTTATTGTTTCTAAGTCATTTGTAAAAAGTGCCATTAGAGCACCTGTTTTATTCTTTTGAAAATATTTTTGAGACATCTGTTCAGCATGGACAAACATTTCTTTTCTAATGTCAGATTCTACAAAGATACTACCCCTTAATAAAGTGACTCTCCAAAGTAATCTACCAACAAACATTACTAAAGCAATTAAAGCCATGTAACCTACAATTTGTAATAAATATTCAGGTTCAATTACTCCATAAAGTTCTATCTTTTCAACTAAATCACCAAGTAAAGATGGGATAAGCAATTGTGCGTAATCAACAACAACCAAAGAAATGATTCCAAGTAAAAACAAATACCAATATTTAAGATAATATTTGTTAATATGTTTTCCAAATATCATCATATCACCCCATTTCTTTTAACATACATTATAAAACAGCAGATATAAAAATTAAACGAAAAAAACTATTTTATAAAAGTATCTATTAATATTATATATTTCTAAAATTATTATTCACTTCTCAAAGCATTGATTGCAGGTTTCCGACAGCCATTAATAGCAGGTATCAAACCAGCAACAACATTAATAACAATAGATAAAATGACTAAAATTGGCCCAATATACCATTCAAATTGTGTAAGGTTTAAAGTTGCTGTACCAAGTACACTTGTATTACCATACATTCCAATAAGATTAACAACTAATTTAGAAACTGGCTTACATAAAAGCATTGCTCCGATTACCCCAAGAGCTCCAGCTACAATTCCAGTAAATGCATTTTCACTTAAAAACATCAGCAAGACATCTTTTCGTCGTGCCCCAAGTGCTCTTAATAAACCTATTTCTTTTTTACGTTCAAGTACAGATATATAAGAAATAATTGCAATCATTATTGCAGCGACAAATAATGATACACATGAAATTATTAATAAAACATTAGTAAATACACTTACTAAATCAGAGAACTCAGATGTAACTGATTCAATATAATCTTTTACTTTTACAATCGTTGGTGGATTAGTATCAGTATGGTATTTAGCAATATAATTTTGAATATGTGCACGATCTTCAAATGAATCCGTATAATAATAAAGTCTAGTAATCGTAGCTCTAGCACCTAATGTTGAAAGATTTGATTCATAATAATAATCTTTTGAATAATATGTACCTGATGTATCTTGATAATCTTCAATTGGTTCACCATCAAAAACATCATAGTCAAATCCCATTTCAATTTGTTTTTGAGTA
>JAXFTN010000122.1:0-4124 GCA_034176765.1 Bacilli bacterium
TAGTAAATAATTTTCCTATATTATTTCTTATTTTATTTTTATTATTATTAATTAAATTTTTACATATAAGAACTTTATTTAAAAATAGTCTTTCAAATGTCTCAATTTCTAATTTTATTTTCCCACGCGAAGGATCATAGACATAAAAAATATTTCCTTTTATTTTATATAGAACACAAAAATGATTTTGTCCTTCAAAACACATTTCTATAATTGCTGGGAGATTTTTATTAAGTAAAGATACATCGCTAACTTTGTATCCTTCTAATTCAATCCCATATTTTCTACCTAAATTAATGAGGTCTAGAAAAGAATATTTACCTTGTAATTTAGGATTTGGTAGATTTAAAAATGCTTTATCCTTTTTAAAATAACCTAACAACATTTTCAAGCAAGCAAATCCACAGTCATCTTGAAACAATTGTTTACAAAATTTCATAATTATCACCATTTATAATTACGCAATAATGTAAACAATTCCTTAGATGCAATAAGCAATATTTTCAATACATGTATAATGAATTTTTAAAAACATTTCGTTTTCAGATACTTCATATTTAAGAATTACTTCTTTATCAATTTTTTCCTCATTTTCAAAGCCATGACTAACAATTCTTCGTGCTTTTTCTAAAAGAGCAACGTAACTTTCTACTTCATTTACATAATTATTTTCTTCTACTTCTACGATATTCCAAGTATAAGCATAAATCTTTCCTTGTGTACCTATGTAAACTTCTTCACCTTTTGAATTAGTAATTGTTGATTTTACAAGAATTTGTCCTTCTTCAACATACTCATTTGGTTCGACTAAAACATTACCACTTGATATATTAATACTTTTAATAACACCACATTTCGATGCATACATATCATTTTTTAAAATAGGAGTGGTCGCACTGATTCTTCTTTTATTAAACTTAATATTTAAAATCAATCCATTCAATCGAATTTCTAAAAATTCAATTTCTTTATATAAATCTTTTTTAATGTTTTGTTCCCATTGTAATACTGTATTTATGTCTGGCTTTTTAATATTTTTCTTAATCCCATATTCTTCTAATTTTTCTATTAATAATCCTTCAATAAATCTTGAATCCCCATCTACTTTAACATCATAGACTTTACTATTTAAATAATAAAAGGAGACACATGATAGTATTAAAGATAATACCGTTGTTTTTTTAATTAATAAATTTCGTAAAATAATTAAAAAACCGTATTCACGTGTGATTTTAATAGAAGGAAATAATTTTATAATTCTTTTCTTATAAAATGGTGAGGATTTAAATTTTAGAAAATGATCATTAAAAGAAACATCAAAAATCTCAATATTATGTTCTCGTATTTTTTCAATAATAGACTTACTATCATAAACTTCTATTTCATATAAAATCTTACTTTTCATAAGTTATATTAATTTGATTAATCATACCCTTTATATTAATTTCATCTTTTTGTAAATATATAATAGTTATGTCTTTCCCTGAAAACTCATATATGGCATTTTTAATTTTTACTTTAATAATATTATTTTCTAATACAATAATTTTTGTATAAAATTGTATCTTCCAAATACCATCAACAAAAAAAATCATCTTCTCACCAATAAAATATATGATGAAAAGATGAATAAATTCTTTATTTAATAGTTAAAAATTTTGCTTTTAATCTTTCTATATCATTTTTTGTTAAACCTGCTAAAAGCAAATAATTTTGAGCAGATTTATATTTTTTATGAAAACCTGCTAAAAAACTTTTAATATCTTCTTCATTAGAAACTCCTAATGAAACAGGAAATTCAGGATGAGTTTCACGATATTTAGGTATACGTTGATCTATATAACTAGCTGATACTTTATAGTCATCAATAATATTTAATTCATTTACACCCAATAATTCAAATAATAAAGCAATGACAACACCTGTTCTATCTTTGCCAGCTGTACAATTAATAATTACTCCACCTTCAGCATTAATTATTGCTTTAAAAATTGCTTTAAAGTTTTTCTTATTTTCAATCATCTTCAAATAAAGATCTGATGTCTTATTACCTGATAAAGTTATTTGGCTTCCTTCAACAATAGGAAAGGAAAAGTAAACGAATTCATCATTATCTTTTAACATACTTGGGTACTTTGAAATAACTGACTCAGTTCTTAAATCAATTTGCGTTGTTATGTTTCTATCAAGTAGATATTGTAATTCATTATTGCTTAATTCTTTAATAGCATCAGAGCGTATTAGTGTATCATATTTAATGACATAGCCATCATTAGTTTCGAATCCACCGCAGTCACGCATATTAAGCATATTTTCAAAATCTAGAAATTTCATAAAACCTCCTGTTATTACTTATCAAGAAAAAAATCTGGATAAATCCAGATTTAATTAATAAGATTTACGTCTTGCTAATTCTGACTTTTGTTTTCTACGTAAGCCAGGTTTTAAATAGTATTCACGTTTGCGTGCTTCAGCAAGGGTTCCAGCCTTATTGACTTGCCTTTTGAAACGACGTAATGCATCATCAAGTGATTCATTATCACGTACAACTGTTTTTGGCATTTCTTTCCCCTCCTTCTAAAGCTGAATAGCTTTGCAACGGTATTTATTATAACTAACAACAAAGATAATTGCAACATATTAAGATTAAATTTCTAAATTTTGTGCTACATATAAATCATATTAATAATAAAACATTTTAGAACTAAGATCCTGTTGATTCATAAGCTCTAACACCAGCATTCCATAATAATACACCAATAATATTAAAGACAGCTGCAGCTAATATTATTATTCCAATTACTGGCCATGCACTCCAAGTACCTTTTAAAACTATTTGAACAGGAACAGATATTACTAAACCAAATGGAATAACAAATGATAAGAAAAATTGCATTGGTTTATTAAAAATTGTAATAGGATATCTAGCAAAATCACAAAAATTATAAACTGAATTCATTAAAGGACCACTTCTTTTGAACCAGAAAGCAAATGAACATGTGATTAATTTTAATCCTGTAAATATTAATGCACCTATAATAAAAGCAAAGATCAATAATAAAACGTTTGCAAAAGACCAAATAATATTAATATTAAAACCACAAATAATACATAAAGCTGTTCCAATAATCAATTCACCAAAAGCTTCAGGTTGAAAAGTTTGGGCCACAATTTGAAATAATGTATTTGCAGGTCGAATCAAATGCTTATCAAACAAACCATTTTTAACATACCAATAGCCAATAAACCATAAAGAATCTGTAAATAAATGGTCTAATCCTTTAGGTAACATTGCGAATCCATAAAGAAAACCAAGTTCCCATATGGTCCATCCATCTAAACTAGGTATAGCTTGAATAATCATCCATAAACAAGAAAAAGTAGCAATGTTTGAAATAAAAAATGACAAAATACCAATGACTGTATCTGCTTTATATTCTAATCTAGATTTAATTGCACTTTGAATAAGTACTTTATATAATCTTAAATATCTTCTCATAACTAACCCCCTTGAATTGTAATATTTTTAATAGCTCTAGAATAAAATAATGCATTGAGTAGTTCTAAACAAACAATCCATCCTAAAGCAATTAATAAATTAATAAATATTTCAGGGTAATCTAATTTACCTAATAAAATTAAAGTTGGATTTTGTCCAATAGAAGCGAATGGTGAATAAGAGACTATATTTTTAATCCAAGAAGGGAAAAATGCTAAAGGTATCATTGCACCTGATAAAAACCTAATAATTACTTCCTTTAATTGAAACATGCCAAAACTTGCCATTGTATAAAATGTACATAATCCAAAGAAATAATTAATTCCATCATATAATATACAACCGATAATTTGAGCAACAATGAATAAGATAGTTCTTAGTAAAAATTGCCAAATTGATGTAATAACAAAGATTCCTGTAAAATGTAAAACAATAGACACAACTGTAAGTAAAGGTAAAGTAAATATAAACATTGTGCCAAAATAATTTCCTAATGTAATAAAAATAAATCTTAAACGATATGAAATTGGTTTAATTAATTGCATTGCTATTGTTCCATCTTTAATCTCATCAGAAATTTTCCCATGAGTATCACCTGCAGATACACCAAATCCCCCTACATTAA
>JAXFTN010000123.1:0-3873 GCA_034176765.1 Bacilli bacterium
GCATTAAATCCGTAAATAGGATATGATAAACCAATATAATCATATCCTTTAGTATCAATAGGTTTTGTGTCACATTTAATCTCTGAAGTATCGACTTCATTAAAATCTAGTTCTAATCTTTGTTTTAACTTATTTACTAAGTAACGGGTGTTATGTGTACCCGTATAATAAATCAATAAATATCTCATCTTTTAAATTCCATTTCTATTAAATAATTTATTTTATTATTGAATTAATGTCAAAAGGTAATGATTCAAGTTCTTTAAAAGTACATAAATTATTAATTCATTTTCTGGCAACAATTAAATAACGATGTATAGTACCTTCAATAAAACCTTTTTCTTCAATCGTTTTTTGCATTTTTAATAAAGAATCAAAACATCTATCTACTGAAAAATTTGGAAACTCCCACTCAATAATATGTGCGAACCAAACAAAAGCTCCTACATCAAAAAATTTAATAGGTCGGAAAGCTTCATATCCTTCTATAATTTGAAATCCAGCTTCTTCAAATACTTTCTTTTGTTCCTTTAAATTTAAGTGTACAAATGGTTTTTTTATATTGGGAAGGACCATCTCAACTAAATCTCTATCATTATCTTCGCCAACTTGTTCCGTTATAAAAATTCCACCCTTTTTTAACAAACGATATAATTCTTTAGCATTAAAATCTCCATGTCGATTAATAATTATATCAAAACATTCATCTTCAAAAGGGATAATAATTGGGTTATTACATTCTTTGAATTCAATATTCAGTGGTAGTAATACTTTTTTACATAAATCTACATTAGGTGGATAGCCTTCTGTAGCACAAGTTTTGTCAAATGGGTGATTTAATGATAAAAGAAATTCACCTCCACCTGTATCATAATCTAATAACATCATATTGTTATTCAAATACTTTTTAATTATTTCTTTATAATCCCAAGGTAAATCATTTTCTTCTTCATATCTACCATTAATATGCGAAAAATCCCAACCATGAATATGTGCTATAGATTCTTCTTTTTTCCAGATTTCTTTAAGTTCTAGTTCTTCCATAGTTCATTAACCCTTTTATATTTGTAAAATAATTATAACAAAAAATAAGATATCTGTTATCATTAACTGAAAATGTCTACATCACCTATATGACATTTTCAGTTAATAAATTATTCTTGAGATAAAATAATTTACTATTCAATGTCTTTAATAAAATCTTTTGATGAACAATTATTGTGCTAGAGAAGTTATAAATTTAAACTTGTAAAGAATTTTTAATTATTACAAATGATTAACATCTATAAATGAAGAAAATTTATATAAAATTAAAAAAAGGCAATACGATTAAACGTATTACCTTACTTATGCGAAATGGTGATCCCTAGGAGGCTCGAACTCCTATTCTTCTCCTTGAGAGGGAGACGTGTTAACCAGTTCCACTAAGGGACCAATGCATAAACTAATTTTAGAGAATTAGTTTATGTTTTTCAATATATTTATATTTTTTTTGAAACTACATTAATTCTTCTTGCTATCTCATTACTACCTAAGATTTGAAGAATATAATATAAGTTAGGTGATTGTTTAGAAGTAGTTAAAGCAATACGTAACATTTCTGCTACATCACCAACTTGACCGATGTACAAATCTTTATTTTGTTTATATATTTTTCCAGAAGGTGCGAATTTATATTTTTCACCAAGGGCTTTTAAAGAATTAAACCAAGATTGTTCATCTAGTGATAAATCTAAATATTTAACGAAATCATTTAATATATTTTTAATAATATCTTTATCAATTAATGGATTAAATGGTAATTCTTCTTTAACCATTTCATCATAATATTCATTATAAAAGAATTTAATAGCACCAAAGATATCACTATATTTTGTATAGTCTTTACGAGGATTCTCTTTTTCACGTTCTATATTCATAATGCTTTCAAAATAGGAACGATCTTTTAATATTAAAGATTCAAAATCTTTATTGTATTTACTTGCCCACAATAAAGCATTATCAGTAATCTCCTCTTTAGTCATTTTTGATAATAATTCTTTTGAAATGAATTGTAACTTCATAATATCAAATAAAGCACCATCAAGTGACATTTTATCAAATGACATAATAAATTCATCTAAAGAACTAGAAGGATGTTGTGCTCTCCATTCTTCAAAGTTAGAATTAGCAATAGTCATTAAATATTCTATTAAAGCTTGTGCAGGATATCCATCTTCAATAAAGAAAGAACATGCAGCTTCATTATCTTTTCTTTTAGATAATTTTCTTCTATTACCATTATCTAATTTCATAATAACTGGAAGATGAGCATAAGAAGGACGTTCAAATCCTAAAGTATCAAATAATTCTAAATGAATTGGTAAAGAAGATAGCCATTCTTCGCCACGTGTAACACAATTTGTTCTCATAAAATGATCATCACAAGCATGAGCAAAATGGTAAGTTGGTAAACCATCACTTTTTAATATGACAATATCTTGGTCGTTTTCAGATAATTCTAAGTCGCCACGAATTAAATCATGAACAGCAATTTTATTATTATGGTCACCCATTGATTTAAATCTGATAACAAACTTTTCACCATTTTTAATTTTTTCAATAGCTTCATCAACTGATAAAGTACGGCATTTTGCATACTCACCATAATAACCAGGAATAATTTTTTCTTGTTCTTGTTTTTCTCTTAAAACATTTAATTCTTCTTGAGAACAAAAACAAGGATAAGCTCTTCCTTTAATCATTAAATCTTTAATAACAACACGATATAGATGTTCTCTATCAGATTGACAATATGGTCCATATAGTCCTTCTTCATGATCACCTAAATATCCTTCATCAGGATTAATTCCAAAAACTTTAAGTTGCTCTAATAAAGAAACTCCTGAACCTTCGATTTCACGTTTTGTATCAGTATCTTCTAATCTAATATAAAAAACACCACCACTTTGCTTTGCCATTTTGCAAGCAATCATAGATGTAAATAAAGAACCAGTATGTAAAAAACCAGTTGGAGAAGGTGCAAATCTAGTCACATAAGCATTTTCAGGAAGATTTCTTTTAGGAAATTTATTTTCCAAATCTTCAACTGTTTCATTTACATCACTAAAAATTAAATTTGCTAAGTCTAATAAAGTAGCCATATAATAACCCTCTTTCTCATACTTTGATATAATATCACACTTAATTTATAAATTCATTAAATTTTTTTAAAAAGTAAAATCTAAAATTTTAATATTTTTTTAAAAAACTATTGCATTTTTAGTTATCCTTTGGTAATATCATTAATGCAACGCAGATGTAGTTCAGTGGTAGAACACTACCTTGCCAAGGTAGCTATGCGGGTCCGATTCCCGTCATCTGCTCCATTGATTATTAAAGTACGATTGAATCGTACTTTTTTTATTTTTTAATGAATTTAATAATTTAACATCATTGACTATGTATACATAGTTAATTTATTTTTTTATACAACATAAATGATTTTTAATAATTAAATTATATTGCATATTAGAATATAAAGAGGTATGATTAGTATGAAAAGTATAACTGGTTATACGATAGGAGGTTTATATATGGAAAAAGATAAATTCGTTGGTATTAGTAAAGTAGGAGAAAAAGGACAAATTGTAATTCCTAAAGAAGTAAGACAAATGTTTGATATTCAACCTGGTGATTCTTTAGTTGTCCTTTGTGATAAAGAAAAAGGAATTGCTTTAATAAAAGCTGAAGCTATTGAAAGCTTTACAAGTCAAATTCTAAATAAAGGAAGTGACAAATAATGTTTGCAATCGAAACTACAAATTTAACAAAAAAATTTAAAGATAAAACTGTAGTTGAAAATCTAAATCTACAAATTAAACAAGGCGAACT
>JAXFTN010000124.1:0-3842 GCA_034176765.1 Bacilli bacterium
CGAATAAGATTTTAAGTAATTTGGAAGAAATCTTAAAAATGGCAACCGTGGTTTACAAAAGTTGTAAAATTCTATAACATTTATATCTTTTATGTCAAAAATGTTATAAAAAATTTTACTCTATTATAAAAAATTTTTGAATTTTATAACGGAATAACTTAAAGTAAATCAATTAGTTATCCTATTCTGTTATAAAAGTTATAAAAAATATACTATAAACATTTCTAAAATAATATTTTATTTAGAAAAAAAATTTTTTATTGTTTTGTATTTATATAGTAAAAATAGATAATTTTATAAACATACATGAAACTAATTGATTTACATTAAGTTGCTCCGTTATGAAAAAAATAATTTTTATAACAACAAAATTTTTTATAACACAGAATGGATTCCATTAAAAAAGGTACTCCAATCAAGAGTACCTTTTAGCGAGTCCAAACCATTTACGCTTGAATTCATCATCTATAACACTGGCATTTTTTAAACATTCTTTCCATTTTGCTTCAATGATACGATAATTGTCATTCCAATCCGAATTTACTCTTGCTCCATTTTCACAAAATTGTTGCCATAACTCTCTACCACAATCAAATGCAGCTAAATCACAACCTGTATGATACCAATGACCATAGTTAGTAGCACAATATCCTGAATTAAGCACGTTTTTAACCGCTGTAAGCAACTTTTCAGTTTCATTGGATGATTTATATTTAGAAAACAATTGAGGCGTTTCTACGTCATGTTTTTCAATCAGCACTTCATCATACAATTGCCACACTTGTACGTCATCAGTTTTAATCCATTTACGATAATCCTGATTGTATGATAAAAATCTTGCTCGTGCTATATTGCTTGCTTTACTATCAATAACAACACCATACTTTTGAAACAACAATTTCTTAAGATACTGGTAATACAATGTGGTCTTTTTATAATCTTCAATAGGTACAATAGCAAATATACCAGCACCCGAACATGACTTCAAACATACAGCAACAAATGGTAAATCAAATATCTTTTGTTGTAACTGCTCCATATCCAGAGTAGGATTATCAACAAAATCAATATCAATCGTCATTAGATTGCTGGGTTCTAATACATTATCATCCCGGGTATGCCAATCAGAGAATGTGCCACCTACATATACACGAGGTAGACACAATTTCGCCGCTTTTTGTTGTTCACTATGATATGGCATCTTCGTTATTGCAATAAGTTGATTTTTCCATATATCGCTTAACTTAAACAGCACATCTTCTAATGTATTTTTATTAGAATGAACGATAGGTTTGTTCACTGGTTGAATAACAACACTCACTTTGCTATTCATTATATCTTGTATACTTCTTTTCATCATAACATAAGTTTCGTTGCACTAAAACTTAGTGACTACGTTAATTTTACATAACAATTTTGTGGTTTACCATTATATCTTGATACTTTATATGTATAACCCATAGTACGCATTATTGAAGTGAGATACTGTGTAGAGATATCTCTCCGATACTTCATCACCGGTATAGTCAATAAGTACATTTTCAACCATGTAATAGGTATTTTAGTTATACATTGCTGATTAGTTGCACCAGTAATTTCATCAAAAACATCCGTGTTCACCGGTATAGTAGTACCTTGTACCACAGAAACAAAATGGTCATAAGAATCAAAACATTCACCACTATACTTGGTTTTCATAATATTCAAATTGCATCTACAAGTAGGTCATCGGCATTCAATGTTTTATGTCGTAATTGTATTTTCCTCAATTCATCTTCTTGTTCTATGGATAGTGAATTATAATTAAAATCTTTGTTTGTACGATACTTGTAGTACATCTCAGCCAGTACTTGTTGAAGATATTCATCACTCAAATTTTCAGACCACCATGTAGAATCATGTCTTGTACCATGACAATCCAGAATCCAATAACGTCTCTCAAAATCAGAAGTATAATCCTTCAAAAAGTATTCTATATTACTAGAGCCATAAAAAACACAATGTCTGTCAAATGTTTGACTTCTTCTTGCGTAACTCAAACGAGCATTGTCTTGTGTACTGGATATAAAAGTTTTAGATTTTTCAGGTTCTGCCTTCAAAAAACTGGATAACTCATCAATGGAGACAATCCATGCTTTATTCAACTTATCTACAATATCTTTACTGGATAAATCGTAAGTAATCGTTTTATCAACTCCATAATGTATACCAAGACATTGCACTAATCTCTCTACAATCTTTGTTTTACCGGTACCTTGTTCTTTATCATATGTGATTAGCATGGTATCAAATGGACATCCGGGTTCATAGAGTCTCTTTATAAGAGCATACAACCATTTCTCGGTCATTGCTGCATTCAGTTCTGTATCTTCAGCACCAATCTTATCAATAAATAATCTGGCTGCACGGAGTTGACCATCCCATACAATATTTTCTATTGCCTTTTTGAATGGGTTATATTTATTCTTATAACATAATGTGCTTACGGCTTGATTGATACGGTCGAATGATGAAAAACCTAATAATCTATCATGTACTTCACATATCTGGTTAATAACATGGTCATCCACCTCTTTATCATCGTAACATTCTATCTGAGTGAATTCATTGAAAGAGAATTTACCTTTGTATAGTGGATATTCACTCAAGAATGTGAGTGTATTGGATAGCGTATTTTTAGGTTTTCCGTCTTTAGAAAACTCTAATTTTTCGTACCAATCCGACTTTTCTGGTGTCTTTGGGGTATATTTATGCTCATGTGCATATTTTTCAATGATATATTTTATATCACTCTTCGTGAACTTTAGGTCTTTTAGTTCATCTTTACAGATGTTGTACAATTCTTCATAGTTAAATGAAAGAATTTTACTACCTTCTACTTCAATTTCATTCTTTAACGTATTAAAACGAATCGTTTTGAACTTTTCATTTTTTTCAATCACTTCAGTGATTATTTCTTGTTTGTTCATATTTGTTTATTTTTTTAGTATTCTTTTTATATTTTTATTTCTGCATGTAATGAATTTTTCTTTTTGTGCGTTTGTTAATTTAAACTCTGTTACGAGATAAGTCTTACATTTTACTAGTTTCTCTTGTTCATGATATATATCACACAGTCTTTTTACAATACTAGTAAGATAATCTCTATGCATGAATTCATCTATCTCCTTAACACTTAACCCTTGTAACTGTTCTTTATCATAATAAAAATATTTACTTAAAGTATGGTAATCATCTCTAGATAAAAAATTTAATAGCTCAATATCATTGAACCGATATATCATACCCCGGTTATATAGATTACATATAAACTTATACAACTTGTTTAGTTTTGAACATTTATCTTGTTCTTTAGCTAATTCTTCACATATTTTGTCAAAATGAAAATATTTAATACAATCTTCACCTACTTTAAGTTTTTTAAAATTATGTATATTTGCTATTTCAAAGATGTTATGTATTGGATGTCCACAAATACAATTCGACCCAAACTTATCTTTATAAGAACACACAAATTCCCATTCATTCTTAGCAGTGTCATAATCCTTTGAATTACTATTAACTAATAAATTCTTTTTGAACTTTTCACAAGTACCCTTGTCAACGATTTCAATAGTCATAATTTTATATCTAAATAGTTATTTTAATACTTTGTAGTCTTTGAATGTTTTACTTTTTACTTCACCATTTATAAATCTACGTAAAGAAAGAACAGTTGTTCCAAAGAATTCAGCACAACTTTCTCTACTATCAAACTTCAATATCTTTTTCGTCTTTATATTCCTTAAACGAATTGGTTTTTTAGCAGATTCACTTCTTTGTTTTCTTTCATCTTCTGAAAA
>JAXFTN010000125.1:0-3263 GCA_034176765.1 Bacilli bacterium
ATAATAATATAATAGTTAAGAAATAGTGTTTGTTTCTTTAAATTTTAAGTTATCACTAGTATAATAAAAAATACGAGGTAAGAAGTATGGAATTTGGTAGTATCAAAAAAGTAATTATTGAATTTACTAAGAAGAACTTTCAAAGCTTGTTAGCTATGTCCTTCATGATTTTTGTCATGGTTGCTTTAACATTGACTGTTGATCTTTTTCTACCTGGATCTTTTATACTTCTCTTCTTTATTTTAGTTTTACCATTCTTTATTTCAATGCTTATTACTAATATTAAATTTAAGGCTAATGTTCCTTTTAATCAAAAGGACTTTTATGGACAATATAAAATAGGATTGATTTTAGGTTGTAGTGGATGCTTTAGAGTTTTTCGTTCTATACTAGTTGCTTTTTTAGTTTATCTAGCATTTGTAAGTGGAGTTTTTTTAGTTAATATTGTTTTTAACTTTGTTGATATGAGTCAGTTTGTTGAGATTTATGAAAACTTAATTTCAAATCCAAATAATGAACAATATTTACAATCTTTAATAGATTTTATACAAGATACAAAACAACCATTTGTAATTTTAATAAATGCTGTTAATCTTGTTGGACACGCTTTATTCGTTTTCACTTTTATTTACCAAATAATTAAAAATACTTTGATCTTTTATATACAATCTAATTTTGGTTGTAATAAAAATGATGCTATTAATGTTTTTAAAGGAGTTTATCCAAAGATTAAAAAAACTTATCATAGAGTCTTATTTAATATATTATGGCCTGTTTTAATTTTATTCCCACTTGGATTTATATTTGGTATTACAGTGACTTCATTATTAGACAAAAGTTTGTTGGTTTTAATGTACGGTGGAACTTTAGGTGCATGCTTATTAAGTATTCCTTTATTACCATATATCGTTACTTCAACTGATGTAGTATTCTCAGTATTTTCACCATATTTTTTAGTCGAGTCTAAAGAAACTTTATTAGCAGCTTTAAAGAGTATTAATTTAGCTAATGATATTCCTGAAGAACAAAAAGATATGTTAAGGGCATTTTATGTTAATCAAATAAAGCAAATTGATTTAATAAAGAATTCTCTTGATGATACAAAACTTGATGATTTTTTAAATCATAGGAAAGATGATAATGATGATAAAAATAAGCCATCATAGGATGGCTTATTTTATTTTCCTTTTTCTAATACTGAATCTTCTTCAGCTTCAATTGTCTTTTTCTTATTTTTTGCTCTTTTATCAGCATCTAATAAATCTTCAAAAGCATCAAGCATATCTTGCTCTTCTTCTTTTTGAGGTGCTCCTTTTGTTGGTAGATCAACCTTTAATAATAAAGATAATTCATGAGTAGCGAAAATCATAATTGCTTTAGCTAGAGCTTTCTGTTTGAAATTTTTAATTGATAAAGCATTGTATATTACGCGACGTTTTACATCAAGAAGTATTCCTTTAAAAAGGAGTAATATGTAATATCTAATTTTGATTTCTTCACTTTCAACATTTAATAAATTACGAGCTGTACTATTAAATCCTTGGATTAAATAAGTTTTGTTTTCTAATTTTTCTAAAGGATTTATACTAACAAAATTTGCAAGGAAATCACCATAAAAATAGTCGCCTTGATTTAAAATAGTAAGATTTTCATTTTTATTTAAATAGAAAATATTTGTTGTATCTAAAAATAAATTAGCGTAATTACCTTTTACTAATAAAAGTATATGTTGAGTTTGATCAATGACGTTTTTTAAGAATAATGAATATTTTGAATTTTTACCACATATTTTTACTTCATCTTGTAATAAGTTTTCAACCATTTTCGCTAATCCTACACCATAAGAAGATTCAAAACCTAGTGATGGAGAACCAAATTGTTTACTTTTAATATAAGTTAAATCACCAATTAGTTCACCTATACTAAATTCTAGATTAGCTTTTTCTTCTTTTGAAGGTTTTAAAGTTGAAACTTGAGAACTTACCAAGTAATTATATATAGAAAAAATATAACGAGGTGTTTCGAGTTTTTGCTCCTTATAATTAGCATTAGTGTATATTATATTACAAACATTAATCTTAGTTTCTTTTTGTAGTAATGAAGTAGCTTTAAAATCATTTAAAAGTTTTTCTTTTTCACTTTGTAAAACAATACTATTCTCTTTTGCTATTTTTAAGATAACTGTTTTATTATCAGCACGAACTTTATATACGAAATGAAAAGTCGCATCATATAGAGGAATAATATAATCAACTTTTGTAAAACCTGCTTCCCCTAAAAGTGAGATAAGTTCGTCTTTTGGAATGTAATAATTAACTTTAAATTTCATATTCATCACCCGTAAATATAATATCATATATATAAATCAATAAGTAAATTTTTATAAAAATATTAAAGTGTCAAAAGTTATCTAATTGACTTATATCTTGTTTATCATAAAAATATAATTGTGATTAAAAATAATAAGTGGAGGTATTTTAAATGTGTACAGCTGTAACATATAAAACAAAAGATTTTTATTTCGGTAGAACATTAGATTATGAATTTTCCTATGGAGAAAAAGTTACGATTGTTCCTCGTAAATTTCCTTTAAAATTTTTGAATAAAAAAAGTTTATTAAGTCATTATGCTCTTATTGGAATGGCTTTTATTCAAAGTGATTATCCTTTATTTTATGAAGCTTCCAATGAAAAAGGACTTGCTATGGCTGGATTAAATTTTGTCGGCAATGCTTTTTATAATAGTAAAAAACAAAAAAATAAAGATAATATTGCTCAATTCGAATTTATACCTTGGATACTAGCTCAATGTAAAAACGTTGATGAAGCAATAAAATTAATTAATAAAATGAATTTGATGGATACTCCATTTTCATCTTCTATTCCAGTTGCTCAATTACATTGGATAATAGCTGATAAAAAAAGAGCGATTACTGTTGAAGCAACTAAAGATGGTTTATTTATATATGAAAATGAAGTTGGTGTTTTAACAAATAATCCTCCGTTTCCATATCAAATGTTTAATTTAAATAATTATATTAACGTTAGTAATGGTGAAACTAAAAATGAATTTGGAGGCAATTATAAATTAGAAAAATATAGTAGAGGAATGGGAGGAATTGGATTACCAGGTGATCTATCTTCTCAATCACGTTTTGTTCGTGTTGCCTTTGTTAAATTAAATTCATTATCGAGTGATAAAGAAGAAGATAGTGTTAGTCAATTCTTCCATATTTTAGGATCAGTAGATCAACAAAATGGTTG
>JAXFTN010000126.1:0-2995 GCA_034176765.1 Bacilli bacterium
TGAATTAGGTAGTCTAGAATCTAATAAAATTAATTATGTATTTACATCTACATCGATGAATTCTAATTATATGTATAAATTAATAGCTAATGATACATCTTTATATTTTAATGATAAGAAGGTTGAAATTAAAAAAACAATAAAAAGAGCAAAAGATCCTATTTTATTGTTTTTTTCATATAAAGAATTATTACCTTATATTGATTTTAGTAAGGAGCAATATATTGACGAAGAAGGTATAAAAAAACAATATGAATTGATAGATTATAATTTAACTCATATGATTTATGTTCTTAATGATGAATATAATAAAAACATTAATGTATTAGGTCCTATATATAGTGAAGAATATGATAAAGCCGAAGAGCTATTATTTAAATCTTATATATCAACTACATATGATTCATTATTAAATGATATATGTAATGAAAATAACATTACATATATTAGTCTTATTAATAAATCTATTAATGAAGTTATTAATATGCTACAAGCATATATATAGCTTTTTATATCATAAGATATAATATGATTAGATTATCCTTAAAAGATGATAGACAACTAGGATGGTATATAAAAACAGCTAGTGACTATTTTCGTTATATTAGAGTTACTTTAAATAAATGCCAAATAACTCACATTAGTTATGTTGATTTTATTAAACATCTTAATATATCAACAAGGCTATTTAATAATATAAGAATTATTTATTCTAATAAGATTAATTATTTATATATTAATAATGAAATATTAAGTTACTTAAAAAGATTTTTATATCATCTTAATGAGTGTATTTCTCTTTTTAATTCATTTATTGACGCAAATGATTATAATGAAGAATGTGTTTATAGTTATCTTTTATCACTTAAAGATATTTTAACTTATATATTTAATGTTATAAGTAATAGTGTATAGAAAGTGTTTCCCTTGAAAAAGTGTATTTCATAAATAAGTGATAAAAGTTAACACGTAAAATCATGGAAACATTGATTGAGTGGAAGAATAACAATACAAAAAAATAAGGCACTTATTATTAGAAAAATTGAGTAATATAAAGAACTACAAAAAGTAATAAATATTTCTTTGGACTTGAATTATAATATTGTCACTTATAATCTTGAGTTTATATGTACAATTGGTTTTGATTCATTGATTTATTTTGAAACTAGCGCAAAAAGTATCGGCAAATTGCCACAAAAAGTATCGGCAAATTACCACAAAAAGTATCGGAGATAATTGAAAAATTATTGTCAATAATAAATAATTATTATATAATTTGTATGGTGATAATTTTATGACTCAGTATAAAAAAAGAATTATAGATAGTGAATTAAATTTTAGACTAAAAGTTTTTGGAGCTGTTCTGATTGCAGGTCCTAAAGGCTGTGGAAAAACTAGAACTTCTAAAGAAATTGCAAAAACTATTATCGAATTTCAAAATGAAGATAAAAGAGAAATGCTTTTATCAGTAGCAAATAATGCTCCGAGTAAATTACTTGAGGAAGACAAACCAATTCTATTTGATGAATGGCAAGATGCTCCAAAAATTTGGGGAACAATCAGGAAATATTGTGATGACAATCCAACAATGAAAGGACAATTTATTCTTACTGGTTCAACTTCTAATGGTATTAATACACCACATACAGGTACTTTACGAATCAGCGAAATAGATATGCTACCACTGTCTTTATTTGAAACAAATGAATCTAATGGTCAAGTTTCTTTAAAAAGTTTATTTGATAATCCAAGTTCTTTTAATGGTTGTAAATCAAACTTAACAATTGATAGATTGATTATGGCTATTTGTAGGGGCGGTTGGCCAGGAATTTTTACTGTGGATTCTGATGAAGCAAAAATGTATTTTGCTAAAGAAATATACAACCAGACATATAAGAAAGATATTTCTGCAATTGATAATATTAAAAGAAATCAGACATATGCAAAAGCCATACTAAAATCATTTTCTAGAAATATTTGTACCTTAGCAGATAAAAAAACAATATTTAGAGATGCTTCAATGAATTGTGGGATTACAGAAACTGCTTTTAGAGAATATTATGATGCTTTAGAAAGATTATTCATTATTCAAGATATAGATGCTTGGTGTCCTTCAATTAGGTCTAAAAGTGCGTTAAGATCAGGTAAAAAAAGAAATTTAGTTGATCCATCAATTGCCGTAGCTGCGTTAGGAATAAATCCAAAATATTTTAATACCGACTTTAAAACACTCGGATTTTTGTTTGAATCATTATGCATTAGAGATTTAAAAGTGTATTCTCAATCATTAGGTGGAGAGTTATCTTATTATCATGATAGGTATGGCCTAGAAGCTGATGGTGTTTTACATTTAGATGACGGAAGATACGCAATATTAGAATTTAAACTAGGTGCTTCAGATATTGATGATGGAGCAGCTCATCTTTGCGAAATTGAAAGATTACTAAATGAATATAATAAAAATGAGAAACAATGTCCATTAAGATTACCCGATTTAAAAATTGTTATCACAGGTACAGAATATGGATATAGAAGAGATGATGGCGTACTAGTTATTCCAATCGGATGTCTCAAAGATTAATATATATTTGTATATATGACAATCAAAAAAGTATTTTGTAAAAAAATTTTAATTAGTGCTTATTTCTTCGGATTAATGTAATTCTTTCATTCTAATCATTCTAAAAATATAGAAATTTAATATATAAAATAATGATTAAATAATTAAAACTTAATTTCATATGAATATAAAATTTTGTTTTATTCATATTTGATACGGGTAAAATAATAACTACCAAAAGGTGAATGTAATATTCCCTTATTTGGTAGTTATTATTTTCCCGTATCAAGTCAAACAAATGTGTTTAATTAGAATAATGGAATTGTAATAAATTATATATTTCTGATATAACGAGTATTTCTACATTCGCCAATTTTAAAAATCTTATTTTCCTTAATCATTTTAGATAAAACACTTTCAATTGTAGTCACAGAC
>JAXFTN010000127.1:0-3642 GCA_034176765.1 Bacilli bacterium
CTCACATTTATTTGATACAAGAAGATAACCAATTCTTTCACCAGGTAGTGATAACGATTTACTATAAGAATATGCAACTAATGAATTATCATAATAATTTGTAATAAATGGATACTTAACATCTGAATAGATTAATTCACGATATGGCTCATCCGATAAAAGATAAATAACTTGATTATATTCTTTTTGTTTGCTTTCAAGTAACTTGCATAATTGTTTAATAAATTTCTCACTATATACAGCACCAGTTGGATTGTTTGGAGAATTTATAATAATCATCTTTGTATGTTCATTAATATTTTGTTCTAAATTTTTCAAATTAGGTATAAAACCATCTTTTTCATAAGTTTGAACAACTTTAACAATTCCACCTACTGCCTTAATAAAAACATAATATTCAGGAAAATATGGTGCAAAAATAATAACTTCATCTCCTGGATTAATAAGAGCATGTAATGCAACACTTAAGGAAGTAGAAGCACCATTTGTTAAGTAGATTAATTCTTTATTTTCATTACAACCATAAATACTATTAATACTTTCTATAAGTTTTTCACGAACGCTAGCATTTCCAGCACTTTCTGTATAATCATGTAAAAACGTATTACTATAATCATCAATCAATCTTTTAAGATTATCATTAACAATTTTTGGTGCTTTAACATTTGGATTTCCAATTGTAAAATCATAAACAAGGTGATTACCAATTTCTTTTTTTCTTAAATTTGCTTCTTTAGATAGTTCACGTATGACTGAACTTTCTTGACCTAGTTTTATCATCTCTTTATTCATTAAAATCACCTTATTTCATTAGATAAATTATTTATAATAATTTACTATAAAAATATATCTTTGTAAAGTAAACTAACTAAATGACGACAATTAAATAATGCTAAAAATAAAATAGAAGCCTAATAGAATTTACAAAGCTTCTATTTATTTAAATATTATTTTTTCTGAGCAACTCCTACAAAATCGATTTCAGAATACCAAAATGATTCTTCTGAAAATTTATTTTCTAATTCGCTTAATAGATATTCCATTTCTTCTAATTTTTTTCTATTTGCTGCATTATAAGGATCTTTTTCGCATTGTGTTTTTATATAATTTTTACGATAAGAGAATCTTTCTATAAAAATCTCATTTCGTTCATCTAAATCCATTCCGGAAACTTCTTTTACCCAGTTAATCATTTTGACGTTTTTATATCCTGAAGATACTAGTTGAGAATAAATTTTTCGGCCATTTAATCTATCTGAAATACCATCACAAGAAAGATGTAAATCGACTACTTTTTGAATTAATCCATCATCATTATAAGTAACAATGGAGCCATCATCTGATCCCCTAATAATAATATATCCATCATCTGCAAGAACTTTTCTAATATTTCTTAATAATTTATTTGGATTTTTTAAATGATGAATTACTAAAGAAGCAAAGATAATATCAAATTTTTCAATATTTTCTTTTTGCATAATTTCATAAAGATTATCAATTACTTCTTCATCTTCTAAATCTAAAACATAATATGATGCTCCATTAAACATCGAATTTTCCTTAGCGTAATCTATTAATATCTCACCACGATCAACACCTATAACTTTGGCATTTGGAATTTTTGCAAATCGATCTTTTGTCACAAATCCATAAGCACAACCCATGTCTAAAATTGAAAGTTGTTCTTTTTTAGGCATATGATCTAATACATATTTAATTGCATTTTGATCTGGTTCCCTAGTGTTAATTGCTTGTATTCTTAATCTTTTTAATTCACTTTTATTTTTAGCTTTATAAGATGACAAGTGTTTACCAGTAATAAGAGAAATTTCTTCTTTATGATAATTAAATGATTCTTTTTTATCTTCACTTTTCAAAAATTTTTTAACAAAATCGACTACTTCTCCATTTGATGAAATACCAATTTGAAATGTCTGATAGTTTCTTAAACTTCTAGGAACATCTAGTCCAGTTATACCTTTTAAAAATGGAACAATGCAAGCTTTAACTTTTCTTCCAGATAAGATATCGTTATGAAAACTTTCTCTTTCATAGGCAACCCATTGAGATTCAAGAAACTCTTTTTTTGTAGCTACAGAAACAAGAACACTTGAGTTCTCTAAAGCTTCTTCTATTTCTTTTTTATATGAAGCAGCTCCTAATTCATTAAGTACTTTATTACTATAAAAAACATTTAGGCCTTGCTCTTTAAATAGTTCATAAAGTCGTTCAGCAATAAAACTATCTTCTGTTCTATTTCCATCTGCATCAAGATTTTTAAATGATATAAAAACATCGTACATATATATTCACCTAATAAAATTATATCATATACATGTAAATAAAAAATACTTTTAGTTAATTAATATATCAATTATTTGACTTATTTTTTTAGCAAAAATTGCATAATTTTTTTCGTCATCATGACAATTTGGAACATGAATAAAAATGCATTTATCAGGATAATGTTCTAATAAATGAAAGTATAGATTATTACATACAAATTTTCCTGCATCATTAGAAAAAGAAATATAATCTTTACATTTTAAAATATCAACTTTTGTCTTTAAGTATGTAGATAAAGAAGAATTAATAATTTCATTATTTTTTAATACACCTTTATTATCTTTTAAACTACACGAAGAAAGATTAATAGCTTGTGTTTCTAGAGTTAGTTCGCTTCTACTTCTTGCTTCACCAAGCGCTATAATTAATTCATAATCATCTAGATTTTTGCACTTAGTTATATCTTTATAACTTTCATCATAAACAACATCAATAATTAATTTATCAACATTAGTAATATATTTTAATACCTCTTCCGAATAATTGTTTTTTTGATTATTAAATGGTTTAAATGCTGTAACAAGAACTTTCATAAAATTTAGTCCACCTTAATTAATTCATATTCTCTATTACCAAATCCTAATTCTGCACTAGCTTCAATAGTGAGAATTCCATTACGAGACTCTATTCTTTTGATAAGATGGTCTTTCTTTTCATCGTCACATGCGTATACTAAATCAATACATGCTTGATCAATAGCAATTGGATCAGTAGATATCAAAATTCCAATATCTTTAATACAAGGATCTTCAGCTACAGAGCAACAGTCACAATCAACGGACATATTTTTCATAACGTTTATATAAACAATATTTCCCTTAAAATAAGAAACAACGGAAGATGCAGCATCAGCCATAGATTTTAAAAATAAGTCATGATCAGCTGTCCAAATTTTATCAGGTTCTCCCGCTCCATGAATATAAGCTTTACCATATGAAGAAGCTACACCAATTGAGAGTTGTTTAATTGCTCCACCATAACCTCCCATTGGATGACCTTTAAAATGAGATAGTACCAACATTGAATCATATTTAGTAATATTTTTACCAACATAATTCTTTTTAATAACTTTGCCATTAGGAATATCTAAAACTAAATCTGGTCCTTCAGCGTCTAATAAATCGAGTGGAAAAATATCCCAACCATGATCCTTAAAAGTTTGTAAATGTTTTTCGGTTGTATTTCTTTTTCCTTCATAGGCAGTATTACATTCTACTACTGTACCATTTACTTCATGGATAATATCCTTCCAAAAATCAGGTTTTAAAAAATTTTGATTTCCAGGTTCGCCAGAAT
>JAXFTN010000128.1:0-2104 GCA_034176765.1 Bacilli bacterium
AACAGTTGATTATTTACAGTAATCCCTTGTATTCTAACATAGTAATTTCGAATTCTGTGACTAATTTTGTTCCACAATCGGGACATAATTCTTCACCATTATCATAAGCTTCCTCACAATCAGGACAATACATTACACCTTCATCCAATAAGGTATCTTCAAAAACAAGTGTATTCATCAGAATTTCAATAACAAATGCATTTAAGGGTTCTGATAAATCACGTATTTCTCCTATTCTTCCACAAAGGCCACTCCTATTTTCAGATAAGCAAATTGTACCATCATCAAAAACCTCAATTCCATAATCTCCAGCTTCATCTCCAGCGTAATATTGCGGACTTAATCTTAAATCATAATCTCCTAAACCAGAAAGTATTCCAACAGTTACAAAGTCATCGTCATCGATTTCATATTCATAAATTTCCCCACATCCACTACCTCCTTCTAATACCTGTACAGTGTGTATGTATATGCCACAACATACTTCCTCAACAGTGGGTCCGGCGTAAAAATCTGGCATACTCACCCGATTCATAGTTTTATCTAAGTTTATTTTTTTACCTTTCAGTGCCTGATTTACATCAGAAATACTGGTAAATTTTGGTTTGAATTCATGAATATTAAGATTAATGTCGTCATCACTTTCTTTATCAAATAAAATTTCTTTTTCATTAGGAGAGTATGTTCTAACATGGTAAACAGGCCACCCATCTTCTGCTTTTATAATGACAGAAATAGCCACATCATCTTTTAATTTAAAAATTAATTTTCCTCCATGAGACAAAACTAAAAATGGTGTAGTTTGCCTAAAAAGAACTTTTTCCATATTTAATTCCTTTAAAATATCCTCTTCTTGTTCAATATCAAAACATTTACCATTCACTAAACCTAATGCATCAGTTTTAAGATTAAATAATAAATTTAAAATCTTATCTTGAGCATTAACACCCTTTACAATGATTAGATGATTTGTTTTCAAAATATTAATTATATCTTCGTTGGGGGCATATTTAATATTATAATCTGTTATTCTTTTCATAAAAATCACTTATTCAGGTTAAACCCATATTCTAATTTAAAATTTTTAGTACACCACATAATCTACAGACAGTACAACATATAAATCTTCTCTGATTTTATAAACGTGCATGTATCCCAGATCATATTTCCTGGAATCATCTTGAAGAAATTCTATTACACCATTTACTGTCATTCCTGGTCCTTCTAGGGAAACAAACATGGAGAATGTCTCATTATATGTTAGTTTTTCAGAAGGTTTTAATCCCAGTTTCATTAGTTTATAATCCATACTTTCTTTGAATTCAAAACTTTTAATGACAGCACTTCCTGAAAAATGAGGATGGGATATAAACATGTCTTTATCAAATATCACTGTTTTTTTACCATTCCATTCAGCAGTGATTGAATTATCTTCTTCTATTTTAAAAGGAATACTTTCTTTTTTTAGTTCTTTTGAACAAAGAGGGCAGAATTTATAGTCTTTATCAAATTCTTCCCCGCACTCTTCACAAATGCTTTTTGAAGCCTTATTGAAAAATTCTTCAATAGATTGTAAATCCATTTGATACCAGTCATTCTTTAAAACATCCCCACAGTATGGGCAGTAAATAAAATCATCTTCATCCTTGAAACGTGCATTGCATTTATCACAGTACCATGTATTGTCAAAACCAATAAGGCCCATATTCTCACCAATAACTATTAGTTATTTAACAATTTAGATTTATTATTAATTTAATTTTTCTAATTATTGGAGTGTAATTTAACTCTAAAATAATGAAATCTAATCGTTAATGTTAATGTTGAGTTCCAACAAATTTATTATCTTATTTATATAAATAATATAATATGTCAGATAATAAATATATTAGTTGGACAAGCTTTTGCCAGGCCATGAATTCAATAGCATACTGGCTACTCCAAAACAAAAAGAAATATAAGAAACGTGACCATTACCAAATATTAACATTAAAAGGTAGTTGTAAAGACATAGAAAAGAAAGCTAAAAAACTTGGAAGCGATAAGCTAGTTGCAATGTATACAATGGCAGTGCGACAAGCTAGGACCAGTAATTTGTTATATG
>JAXFTN010000129.1:0-5903 GCA_034176765.1 Bacilli bacterium
TTTCAAAAACATTTGGATCTGTATTAGATAATGCTTTAGGTTCAATTGTTGGTGGTCACACAGATGTTTCATTTAATTTTGTAACTTCATGGGCTGATGAAGGTGCAAATTTAAATAATATTATTACTACTTTTAAAACAAATTTTGGTGGAGAATTAAATAATGTTGATTGGCTAAATAGTGATACTACTAAAGTTTCTAGTTTACTAAAAGCATTACGCTCATCACAAATGTTTGGTAGTGAACAAGCTTTTGGTCTTTACTTACATGATTTATTACAAAAAGTAAGTGCTCTTGAAACATATATGAAAGATTATGGAAATTCAGCAGATACTGAATATCAAATGTCAAAAGCAGATTTTACTAATACAAATTGGAAAGATGTTATTAGTGGAGAAAATGAGATTGATGCTATTTGTGGAATAATTGATGCTATTCAAGGATTAGCTGGTGGACTAGATAGTATTACTAATGGTTCATTCAGTTCAACACAAATGGAGACATTAATCAATGCTTTATGTGACTCTACTTCGTTTAAAACTATTACAATTAATGCAGTTGATAAGGCTATCAAAGGTAGCTCATCACCAATTTCGATTGAAGGCGTATCATTATCAAAAGCTAATACTAAATTCTTAACTGAAATAAAGGATAAAGAAATTTTAAGAGGTGAACTATTATATATTCCTAAAATTTTAGGATATGTTGAAGGTAAGAGCCTTGATTTCACAGATATTTCTAAATTTGATACAGTTAGATTAGATGGTTTATTAAGAGCATTAGAAGAAAGTAACATATTTAATACGCTTGAAGATATTGCTGAAAATGATATATCAAGAATTGATCTAACATGCTTTGAACAATTAGTATCATATTTTATAAACAAAACAGGATTATCTTCTTTCTATCAAACAGGTGTTACTGTAGATGGAGAAATCTTAAAGGTATCTTTTGCTAATAGTTATGGATGGAACAAAGAAGAAGCAAATAATGATGAAATTGATATGTTGATTAATTTAGTCAATGCATTTAAAAATTCTGGTTTATCAAGTTTCACTTCAGGAGATATTTCAGGATTAAATGAAACTCAAATTAATGATCTATTAAGTTCTATAAATCACTCATATGTATTGCATCCTTCTATTGGTGGTTTAATTAAAGATGGATATGAATCATTAAGTGCAACAGTAAAAAATGATATGTTTGGTGGAGCTATTCCAAACTATTATTTAACTCACATTACTGATGGAATAATTATTAATGAAATATTGTTATATGATAAAGAGATTTCATATGTAGCAAAATTAATTCCATTCATTAATGATGATGCTAATAATTTTACTGATGTTAAAACGATTAATACAGTTGGTTTAAAAAATATATATGATATGTTAGCTGCTTCCAAAATTTTCAATACAAGTGCTGAATATGAAGAAAATGATCCGTTAAGAAGAACTAATAAAATTAAGACACCATTTGAAAGTTTAATTTTCTACTCTATTAATTCTACTGGATTAACTTCTTATTATGATAGAGGAGCTGAAAGTGCAGTAAATCAAGCTACTTTATCATCACGTATATTAGATGTTACATTTGAAGAGGATAAAGAGTGGATTTCAAGTGATAGCATCATTGGAGAAAATCAAAAGATTATTAATCTTATTGATGTTTATCAATCTTTAGAATTTACAACAATCAATGATGCAGCATTAGTTGATCTATATGTAAATGATAGAGCTAATTATAACCATTTACATGATGCTATTAATGCTTCTTATGTATTGCAACAAATTACTGCAACAATGGATTCTATTATAGGTTCTATATAAAAATTATGCGAAGGTGATCTTTTGGTCACCTTTGCTTCAGTTAGAAAGGAGAACAAAATGTATACAATCAATTGTGAATATAAAAATGAAATTGAAGTAGATCGTTCTTCTTTTATTTCTTACTTAATTCCTTGTAATAATGAAAGCGATGCAAAAAATATTCTTGTGTCGATGAGAAAAGAACATCCTAAAGCAAGGCATATTTGTTATAGTTATTGTATTAATGGAAATTATAAAAGTTCAGATGATGGAGAACCGAAAGGTACTGCGGGACGTCCGATGCAAGATTTATTACAAAAAAAACAACTAAATAATGTTTTACTAATTGTTGTACGTTATTTTGGAGGTATCTTATTAGGTGCTTCAAGACTATTAAGAACATATGTAGATTCTTCTTTATCGGTTATTAATAAGGCAAAACTGTTACAGATTAAAATTTGTAATGTCTATAAAGTTGAAATTACACATTCTGATTTTGAATTATTTAAGAAATATTGTCAAAATAATGAAATTACAATTAAAAATATTGATTTTTCTGAGTATATTTCTTTAGAAATATATAGCGAAAGTGATATTATAGATGATGTGAAATCTTTTTTTAACGGAAAAATTAAGATTATTTTCTTAAAAAAAGATGAAGTATTAGTTTGAGGTGTTATTATGAGTGAAAATTGTAATCATGACTGTAGTAGTTGTAGTGCTAATTGCAGTTCTAGAAAAATAGAAAAAGCTAAACTTAATGAGAATAGTAGCGTTCGTCATGTTATTGGCATTGTTTCTGGAAAAGGTGGAGTAGGTAAATCGTTAGTTACATCATTATTAGCAGTAGGATTAAATAAAGGTGACTCTAGAGTTGGTGTAATTGATGCTGATATTACCGGTCCTTCAATTCCACAATGTTTTGGAATCCATGAACGTGCTATGGGAGAAAACAATTTTATTTATCCTGCCTTAACCAATGATGGAATTGAGATTATTTCATCCAATATGTTTTTAGAAAATGATGATGATCCAATTATCTGGAGAGGTAGTATGATTTCAACAATGGTGACTCAATTCTATACAGATGTTTTGTGGACTGATATTGATTATTTATTATGTGACATGCCACCTGGAACTGGAGATGTACCATTAACTATTTTTCAACAATTACCAGTTGATGGTATTGTTATTGTTACATCACCTCAAGAACTAGTTTCGATGATTGTAAAAAAAGCTGTTAAAATGGCTAATACAATGAATGTTCCTATTTTAGGTATTGTTGAAAATATGTCTTATGTTGAATGTCCGAATTGCAATGAAAAAATAGAGATTTATGGTAAATCACATATTGAAGATATTGCTAAAGAATTTAATATTGAAGTTTTAGGTAGAATACCTTTAAACCCTAATATTGCTAAAGCGGTAGATGAAGGTAAAATTGAAGAACTAGATTCTTATAAATATATAGAAAGATTAATTGAAAAAGTCAAAAATCTTTAAGGAGGTCAAATATGATTAGTGCAAAAGAATTTGCTAAACGCAGAGCTCAATTATTAACAAAAATGAATACAAATTCATGTATGGTATTATTTTCTGGTTGTGATTTAAAAGCATCAGAAGATCAAACTCATGAATTTTGGGTAAATCGTAATTTTTATTACTTAACTGGTATTACACAACAAAATTCTGTTTTAGTTTTAGTTAAATACACTAAAACAAGAGCACGTAGTATCTTGTTAGTAGATGAAGTTGATGAAAATCGCGTTAAATGGATGGGAAGAATGATTCATAAAGAAGAAGCAAAAAAAATTAGTGGATGTGAATCAGTCTTTTATAAAGATAAAGCAAAAGAATTCTATGAAAGTACGGATTTAAAAAGACTTTGGGATATTTTTAATTCACATTATGTTTATCTTGATTTATCCGACCATAATTTTATTAAGCAAGAATACACTACTCAACAATTTGCTTCATCATTAAGTGACAAAAAAATTAAAGTCAGAAATATTTATGAAGAAATCGTTAAAATGCGTATGATTAAAAGCCCAGCTGAAATTGAAGAAATTAAAAAATCAATTCATGTTACTAATTTAGGCCTACAATCTGTGTTAAAAAATCTTGCCCCTGGAAAATATGAATATCAAATGTCTTCATTATTTGAATATACAATCAAGGATCATAATTTTTCTGGTTTATCTTTCCCTACAATTGCTGCAAGTGGAGAAAACGCAGTGATTTTACATTATCCTACACCTACTGCTTTGATGGAAGATAAAACATTATTATTACTAGATTTAGGTGCTGAAAAAGATATGTATAGAGCAGATATTTCTCGTACTTATCCAGTAAATGGTAAATTTACACAACAACAAAAAGATATATATGAGATGGTTTTAAGATGTAATAAAGCAGTCCAACAATATATTAGACCTGGTGTTACTTTAAAAAGTTGTCAAGAATTTGCTTTTGATTATTTAAAAGGTGAACTTATTACAAGAGGTTATATTTCTACAATCAAAGCACACGAAGAAGCAAATGCTGAAATTGCTGACTTAATGAAAAAGGATCCAAGTAAGATTCTTTCGGATAGTGAAAAAAGTGATATATATTTAAAGAAACTAAATGAACAAGTTTTTAAATATTATTATCATTCAGTAGGACATCATTTAGGATTAGATGTTCATGATGCTTGTATTCGTGAATTACCACTAAAACCAGGTATGGTTATAACAGATGAACCAGGTTTATATATGAAAGAATACGGTATTGGTGTACGTATTGAAGACGACATTTTAGTAACGGAAGATGGTTCAATTAATTTATCATCTGAGATTATTAAAGAAGTCGAAGATATTGAAAATTTCATGAAGAAATAATTAATTTTTTACTAAAGTAAAATAAAACACATTAGAAATTTATCTAATGTGTTTGTTTTTTTTTTACATTTCTAAATAGTTAGCACTTGGAGTCCAAATATAAGTTTCAAGGTTTTCATAATCAATAAAAGGATTACGATTTCCTTGAAGGGCATAAATAGCATTATTACGAGCTATTTCTTTTTCAGATACTGGATCATTATGAGCCCATTTTAAGAGTAAATCGATACCATGTTGGCTTAAATTAATTCCTGTAGTTGTAACGCTATAAACTTTTGAAGTACATTTACCATTCCAAGAAGTTGAATTCATATAGCAAGTAGCCATATAGAAGTAAGAACGAGCAATATCTCCTTTAAACTCGTCTGCGATTTCAAAAACTGTTTCTACATTATCACTTCTTTTGGAAACACCTATTTTTGAACCATTACTGGAAGTAGTAGTTGCAGTTCCAACTTCTCCAAAATCCATGTCTCCTCTTTTACCATTTATATATTTATCAGTAGGGTAAACATTAAATAAATCAGTATATTCTGGCCCAGATTTTCCAAACCAACTTTTAGGAGATGTATGTTCTCTATTATAGTATTGACCTTCAACTTTTCCACCAGTACCTGGATCTTGTTGTCCTCCATTTGTTTTACCATAATTATAACTTAATCCAGTATATATACAGTAAATTTTGCCGTCTGAATTTGTATCAGTTGTTTTGTATGCAGTCCACAATTTTTCATATGATAAAGTTGTATGTGTTTTAATCAAAGAATTTAATGATTTTTTTAAATCGGGATTGTTCTTGGAAATTGTGATAGAATCATAATAAGTTTTAATGGAATTATCAGTAAAGGTTTCTTTAACTAAAGAATTTGTATCTTTATTATCATCAGCTTCATCGTTATTAGGATTACCGCAACTTACAATAGCAGCAGTGCTAAGAATAAATGGAATCAAAAGTAATAATTTATTCATTTTCATAAATATTCTCCTTCTTATTAATTAATTTACCATAAATTAATTTAATTTTACATAATTAATAAATTATTTAAAAAATATCAAATTTAGACAATAAATTCAACTTAACATTTTTATATTCTAATATGAGACTAACTATTAAAAAGCAATAGTTAATTTCAAAAAAGTTAAAGTATTGAAAAAGAGCATCACAAAAAGAACTTGAATACAGGACAAGTTTAAAAATCTATGAATTTTACTGTTA
>JAXFTN010000130.1:0-2311 GCA_034176765.1 Bacilli bacterium
CTCAAAATAGTTTTTAAAAGAGTTGTTTTCCCCGTTCCATTATCACCAATAATAGCCAAACGATCTCCTCCAAAAAGATAAAAAGAGAAAGGTTTAATTAAAACCTTATCACTAAATCCAATTGAACAATCTTCAAAATAAATAATCTTCTTATCATTACGAATCTCCCCATCAAAAGAAAACTTAATAGCTTTTTCACTTGTTAATGGTTTATCTATTTTTTTCATATGTTCTAGTTTCTTTTCACGGTCCTTTGCTCTACTAACAAATCGTGGTTTTGGTTTGAAATATTCAATAAAACGTTTCATTTTTTCTATTTCTTTTTGTTGTAAAGAATATTGTTTCATTTGTATTTCATAGTTTGCCTTTTTTTGCGCGACATAGCTATCAAAATTCCCATTATATGTTACTGAAGTTTGGTGTTCGATTTCTACTATTTTGTTCGCTACTTCATTAATAAAATATCTATCATGAGATACAAATAAAATTGCTCCACTATAAGTTTTCAAATATTGTTCTAACCAGTCAATAGTAGAAACATCAAGATGATTAGTTGGTTCATCAAGAATTAATAGATCGGGTTTTGAAAGTAACAATTTTACAAAAGCCATTTTAGTTCTTTCTCCACCGGAAAATGTCTTAATAGGTCTATCAATCACATCTTGCGTAAACCCAAACTTAAATAGCATCATTTCAATTTGATAATTATAATCATATCCACCAAGACGATCAAACTCATCTACTATATTTGTATATTTTTTTTCAATTTCACGATTATTAGGATTCAAAGCATATTCATTTGCTAATTGAGTCATCCTTTTTTCCACTTCGATTACGCGTTTAAAAACTAGAAGTGCTTCTTCTTTTAATGTGTGATCAAGTGATTCAATAACATTTTGAGATAAATATCCTATTTGCTTATTCTTAGCAATAGAAATACAACCCTTTAAATCTGTTGTTCCATTATTAGAAATATCTTCTTGACCTAATATCATTTTTAATAACGTTGACTTACCTGTACCATTATTTCCAACAATAGCAACGCGATCATTATCATTAATATTAAAATTAATATTATGAAAAAGTTCTGTAGAACCAAATTTTTTTGTAATATTTTGAACAGACAATAAGTTCATTCTGATTCCCCCAAACTACCGTATTTAATTTCAATAAATTTTGCTTTACTGAATTTCGTTTCTAAATTTTCTATATCGTTAAATCTATAAAAAACAGTATTTATAAGTGCTTTTTTATCGTCGATTTTCATAAGATTTTTTTTAGATAGAAAACATGAATTAACTACTCCATCAATAATAGTTTTATATCCAAAAGAAAGTCCATTATTATTTATTATAAAAGTAGGAATTCCACAGAAAACATTAATTAATGTTTGGATTATATCATCACAAATCATGCATTCTATTTGATTTGCTCGACTTAAATTTGTTTTCATTATATTGTAATAAAAATTTAACTCCTTATCTTTTAAAATATAAATATTATTTTTGCTAGGAATTTCAAATTTAAATATTCCTTTGTTTCCAAAGCCTATTTCTTCCTTGTCACCGTAAATATAGTTTTTTATATTAATTGATTTTATACAACTTTTTGGTTTTAATAAACTTTCAATAAACCCATTACCACAAAAGAAATCATATTTTTGTACGTTTTCATAGATACAATCTTTAGTTAGAAAAAAAACTTCATAATGGCGATATAATGCGGCTAAAAGTAACAATAATGTACCATAATTGTTATCATACTTAGTTATCATCTTTAATCCAGGTTCAGCACCTTTATTTTCAACATAAGAAATCATCCTAAACATGTCATAATATAATTCCTCAAAATTTTTTACAGTTATACGGCCTTTTTCTTTAAATAAAATAGCTGTTTTATCAGGATGGTTTTTTATTATATTTTTAAATTTTTCTATGATCACATTATTACCCCTTCTTCATTTTAAATTAAATTATAGATTTAAGAAATAAAAATATAATATTTAAATATTTATTTATAGTATAATAAAAGAAAATGAGGAGGTTTTTCATGAAATATAATGCTATTTATGGACAATCAGGAGGGCCTACATCAATTATTAATTCTTCTTTTTTTGGTGTGATTAAAGAGTGTAAAGAACATAAAAATAAGATTAATCAACTTTTTATCATGAAAAATGGTATAGATGGATTAATTAATAATAATTTAATTAATGTAAATACATTATCAAAAAAAGACATTAACTTACTTAAATGTACTCCTAGCGCCTTTTGTGGTTCAATTAGAAAAAAATTACTAGAGCCTTCTTTAA
>JAXFTN010000131.1:0-69906 GCA_034176765.1 Bacilli bacterium
GATGAACGAGTTGACCGAATTGCTAATATGTCATTAAAAAAATTTGGTTATCATATTAAGTATTTTAAAACTAAAAAAGAGATTTATCCTTATATTCACAAGGGATTAAATATTATGAATGAAGTATATGCATATTTATTAGGTTATACTGAATTAAGCCCTCGTCAAATGGATGAATTTGTTGATAATTTTAAACTTGTATTAAATACTGATTATTTATTTGCTGTTGAATCTAAAGATGGAGACTTAATTGGTTATGGTTTCTTTGCTCCTTCTTTATCAAGAGCAATGAAAAAATGTGGTGGTAAATTAACTTTATCAGGTATCAGTGCTGTCTTACATGATTTAAAGAAAAATGATACTGTTGATTTATATTCTATAGGAGTTCGCCCTGAATATATGTCACAAGGAGTAAACGCTATTATTTTAAACGAAGGTATAAAAGCATGTATTAAGCATGGTATCAAATATGCTGAAACTGGACCAGAACTTGATATTAATGAAAAAGTTCAATCTCAGTGGAAAGGATTTGAATATGTCCAACATAAACAAAGAAGATGTTGGAGACTACCTTTAGTAGAACCAGTTGTTGAAGATCAACCTAAATTAAAAAAGAAAACAGCTACTAAAAAAGTTAATGTTCCTGCTAAAAAATCAACAACAAAAAAAAGTAGTACAACAAAAAGAAAACCAAAAGCTACTCAAGTTGCATAATTAAAATTGCACCTATTTAATTAATAGGTGCTTTTTATTTTAATTAATATAGTAATCAAATAATTTTTTGATATTTCTATTAGAGTGTTCTTCATTATTAAATCCATTTTTAACAAAAAAACATTCACCTTTACTAGTAAAATAAACACGAGGAAAGGCAATGGAAGGAAATTCATACAATGAATTTAACACTTCTTCATAATATTTATCATCTAACGAATAATCATATTCTAGAGAATAAAAAACATATTGAGAAGTCGTTATATAATTAATAATATATGGTTTTATAGATTTACAAGCTAGACAATTCGAACCATAAAAGATTAAAACAAAATCATCTTTATCACTTATTTTCTTTGATAAATTATCAAGTGTTAATGAAACAGTATAATCTTTATAATCTTGTTTATTTTCATCATATATAATATTCTCATCTTTTATTACATTAACAGTAATATCATTTTTTGGACTGCAACTTGTTAATAGTAAAGATGTAATTATTATAGGTAAATAAAACTTGTTCATATTGTCCTCCGTTAATTAATATTAAATAATTTTTTATTATCTTTCAATAAATAAATAGTAATCAATGCAGATATTAATTTTTGTGATATAATGATAACGCAAAGGAGGTGCATTTATGAATATTTGGCATGATATTTCAAAAGAAAGAGTAAATCCTGAAGATTTTGTTGTTTGCATTGAGATTTCTAAAGGTAGTAAAAACAAATACGAGTTAGACAAAGAGACAGGTTCTTTAATTTTAGATCGTATTTTATATACCTCAACTCACTATCCACATAATTATGGCTTTATTCCAAAAACTTATGCCGAAGATAATGACCCGTTAGATGTTCTAGTAATTTGTTCGGAATCAATTGTTCCTTTAGCGTTAGTAAAGTGTTATCCAATTGGTGTCGTACATATGATTGATAATGGTGCAGTTGACGATAAAATTATTGCTATTTGTCAACATGATCCAATCTATAATAGTTATAAAGATATTTCGGAATTACCTGTACATATATTTGATGAAATTGAACATTTCTTTAATGTTTATAAAACACTTGAGGGTAAGAATACTCAAGTAATGTCCTGTTTAGGAAAAGAAGAAGCAATAAAAATTATTAAAAAATCAATTGATTCATATCAAGAAAAATTTGAAAAGAAATAGGAGAAACTAAATGAAATTATTTATTGATACAGCTAACATTGAAGATATTCGCCAAGCTAGCCAATGGGGAGTAATATCTGGAGTAACTACTAATCCTTCCTTAATTGCTAAAGAAGGACGTAAATTAGAAGATGTAATAAAAGAAATCACAACTTTAGTTGATGGCCCAATTAGTGCAGAAGTAGATGAGTCTACAAGTGAAGTAATGGTTGCCCAAGCTAAAGAATTAGTTAAAATTCATAAAAACATTGTTATTAAATTGCCTATGACACCAGCTGGTATTAAGGCATGTAGGGAATTAACAAGTCTAGGAATTAAAACTAATGTAACTTTAGTTTTCTCTGTTCCTCAAGCTCTTATGGCATGTGAAGCAGGTGCTACATATATTTCACCATTTATGGGTCGAGTAGATGACTTTGGAGAAAGTGGAGCAGACTTAATAGAAAGAATTATGGTTATGATTAATAATTATGGTTATGAAAGTCAAGTAATTGCAGCATCTATTCGTAATTTAGCTCATGTTGAACAAGCTTCTTTAGCAGGAGCAGATATTGCTACAATTCCTTTTGCTGTTTTAAAGAAAATGTTTTGCCACCCATTAACAGATGCTGGACTTGATATTTTTGCTAAAGCAAAAAAGCAATAATTCCATTTTATTTTTATTAAATTAAGAATAATTTTCATTAAATAATAAATTATATTAATTTTTTATTTGATTTGCTTAGTATTAATGATAAAATAATACTAACAAGGAGGAGAGATATAATGAAAGATTTTGGTTTACCATGGATTGTCCACTGGATTTTAGGATGGTTTGCTGGTATCTGGTTCGGAATTGTTCGTATCGTTAGAGGACACGTACTTGGTGGTATTTTATATATCATTACAGCTGGATTCTTCGGCATTGGTTGGCTTATTGACCTAATCACTGTTTTATTAGGAAAACATCATAAACCAGTTTTTATGTATTAATCCTTAAAGAGACTTTAATTAGTCTCTTTTTTTATTTGTTTCATATATTTTATAAGGGGTATTATATGTCTAGAATTCCTTATAATAGTAAAGAAATTGAATTGCTTGCTCGAATAATGAGAGCTGAAGCTATCGGAGAAGGAGTATTTGGTATGAAACTTGTTGGTAATGTCGTCGTAAATCGAGTTGTAGCAACTTGCAAACCTTTTAAAAATAAAAATACAATCAATGAAGTAATATTTCAAAAAAATGCTTTTGAAGGAACAACTTCTCCTTTGTTTAATGGTCGACCAAACGAACAACTTAAAAAAATAGCTAAAGACTGTATAACTTTCTGGAGAGCAGAACCAGCTTATAGTGCTTTATATTTTTACGCACCAGGAAAAAATAATAAATGTAAAAGCTATTTCTGGGGAAATTATACTGGAAAATTTAAAAACCATTGTTTCTACGAAGCAGAAAACAATGGTGATTGTAACTTATAGATATTATTTAAATTCAAATCCGTTAAGCAAACGTTCTTTTTTAGTTTCAGCTATTTCTAAGTAAATGTCTTTACCTATTTTTCGATACATCATCATAGCCCAATAGAACCATAAGTAATCTAAAAGAATAAAATAGTCTTTAATTTTATTTAGTAAATATGGTTTATAATAGCCATAAAAATATGTTTTTAAAAATAATTCAACTGTTTTTAAATCAGTTATGTCATTTTCACTGAAAAAAGATGCTAAATCAAAGAATGGATCATTTAAGCTAGCAAATTCATAATCAATTATTCTTAACTCATTTTCGATGAATAGAATATTTCCTGGAACTAAATCATTATGACATAGACAAGTTGTTGAATAATCTAAATAAGTATGAGCTTTTTTTATAAGTTCTTTTTCTAATTGTTTATCTAAGTGTGCTCTTGAAAATAATTTGTAATATCTTAATCTTTTAAAATAGTCAAATTTTTGAGTAACTTTAGTCTCAATATGATGCAAGTCCCTAATAGCTTCAGCTATTTTTTCAATTTGTTTATATGTATATTTCTTAGGATTAAATTGTTTTGCAAGTGGTTCATATATGGTAATTTTATTTCCTTTTTTATCATGATTTGTACAGTAAATATCAAGATGTAATTTTTTAATATCTTTCATTGCTTGAAATTCTGTTTTAGGATTGTAAAAATTTTTTCCAATATTATTTTTAATACGAAGGACATAACGATCATTAACTAGATAATTTTCATTCGAAAGACCTTTATCTATAGGAGTAATAGAATATAATTTCTCATTAGATAATTTTTCAAAAATTTTTTTAAAATTAGCCATTCTTATTCCTCCTTCTTAATTTTTATTATATACTAATTGAGGAAAAGGAGAAAACTATTTTTCAAACTATTTATTATGATTAATGTTATTTTATATCATCCAGAAATTCCTCAAAATACAGGAAATATAATGAGAACTTGTGTAGCAATGAATGCACGTTTACATATTATTGGTCCATTACCTTTTTCAATCGATGATAAATCTTTAAAAAGAGCAGGTATGGATTATATAGATTCTTTAGAATTATTTTATTATCACAATTATGAAGAATTTTATGAAAAATTCAGTGATAAAGAAATCTATTATATAACTAGGTATGCAAAAAAAACTTATAGTGATGTTCAATATAAAGATTATGTAAATGATGATGTTTATGTTATGTTTGGGAGAGAATCAACAGGTATAGATCATGATATTTTGCGTGATCATTTGGATAGATGTTTAAGAATACCTATGGTTCCAAATGCTCGAAGTATGAATTTATCAAATTGTGTTGCAATAGTTGTAAGTGAAATTTGTCGTCAACATGATTTTATAAATCTTGCAAAACATGAAGTTATAAAAGGAGAAGACTTTCTAATTGAAGAAAAAAAATCAATCGCTAACGATTGATTTTTTCTATTAAGTTTAATTTATTAACAAGTATTACAAGAGATATAGAAATAATACTATTAATACAAGCTTGTAAAGTATTCATTGGAAGACCAGATAATAATCCACTTAATTCAAAGAAAATTCCATCTGGTATTGTGTATAAAATAGGATTACATAAGGCACCAACAAATATTAATAAATATTTAAAGAATGGCTGTTTGAGTTTTTTAAATCCATAACCAGCAATTAAGGCTTCTAAAGCTTTAATAACAATAGTAAATGGGACATACATTCCATATCCAGAAAATAAGTCAGCTAAACCCGCACCAATTGCACCAACTATAGCTCCTGAAACAGGGTCAATAATACAAGCTGCTAGTAAAATAATTGCATCAGATAAATTTAAATAACCAGCACCATTAGAAATTGGTATTTGTAAGAAGAATGTAATAACAAATGTAATAGCTGCAAATAAAGCAACAAGACACATTTTTGTGATAAGTTGGTGAGTATTTAATTTTTTACTTTTTACACTATCAACATGTTCAACTTCTTTTAATAACGCATCAATATCGTTTTCTGTAAACACTTGAATTTTATTTTCTTTTAATAATTTAGCTGTTACACCATCGCCATCTATTATTGTGTTAGTAAATGTACCATCGTAAATTTTGTTTGAGCCACAGCTTGGACTATTTGATTTTAATAAAGCTTTTGTAATATTTTGTTCTTTACAAATAGAAAGAGCAATTTCAGCACCTTTTTTAAAATAAGAAGTATTATCTTCATTTTCTTTATTGATTACTTTGTTGTTTTTAATTTCACTTGGAACACGTGGAGTTGGTAAACCTCCATCAACTTCAGGACATACTGGTACGAGTTCATAGTATTGTTTTAATTTATTTAATTTTTCTAATTTGTTGCTTTTTCCGTCATAGCGACAATTGTTGCCTAATAGGCAACTACTAATAAGTAGTTTTTCCATTTTTAATCACCGATAATGATTATAGCATACATTTATTAAAGCTCAATAATGATTTTTATGCTTATTTTCAAAATAGTATTTGCTTTATATATTTATTGAGTGTAAAATATCTATAATTTAAGAAAGTATTTATTTGGAGAATTTAGGTTTATGCAAAAGGGACTTTTGATTATTATTAGTGGACCAAGTGGTGTTGGTAAAGGAACTGTTAGACGTCGTATTATGGAAGATGATAGTCTAAATCTTTCTTATTCCGTTTCAATGACTACTAGAGCTCCAAGAAATAAAGAGGTCGATGGTGTTGACTATTTCTTTGTATCTAACGAAGAATTTGATCGTAATTTACAAAACGATAATTTTCTTGAGTGGGCTAATTTTGTAGGTAATCGTTATGGAACACCTAAAGATTATGTCGAAAAGCTTCGTGAAGAAGGAAAGAATGTTATTTTAGAAATTGAAATAGAAGGTGCTCAACAAGTATTATCAAAATGTCAAGGTAATGATGTCATTTCAATTTTTTTAATGCCTCCTTCAATAGAACAACTTGAAGCACGTATTCGTGGTAGAAAAAGTGAATCTGAAGAAATTATTCAAGAACGTCTAGCAAAAGCAAGAAGAGAAATGTCTTCTCCAGCATTAAAATATCAATATCATTACATTGTATATAACGATAGAGTTGAAAGAGCTTCTGATGAGATTAAAAATATTATTAAAAGTAAACTTAATGCTAAGATAACAAAGTAAGGAGATAAATATGATTACTATATCAATACTAGGATTAGATCAATTTGTTGTTGGTGATTACTCTCGTGAGATTACAAAAAAAATCGCTGATGCTTATGAAATTAACGAAGATGAAATTTTATTTTATGCTCCACAAGCTTTTATCTTCCATAAAGGATTTGATCAATCAGCTTACAATGTAGTTGTTAAAGTTGAAGCTGAAAGAAAATATGAAGTTTTTGAAAAAATTGTCTTTACTATAATTTCAAAAACTTTATCTAAATATGTTATTCATATGAATATTCAATTTGTATATTTTGATGAAGAACATTGTTATTCATATAAAAATGAAGAATATCCATTATATATGAGCGATTCAAATGTTGTTTATGATGGTGGTTATGAAGAAGAATCTGATGAAGATGTTGAAGTTTATGATGGAAACATTTTTGAAAATCTAGATGAATTAATCGAAGAAAAACAACGTGAACATGATGAACAAAATAATTGTGATTGTGATCATCACAATTGTGATTGTGGCCACAAGCATTAACAATTTCACCTCAAGTATTTATAAATTATTTAACTTGAGGTTTTTTATTTTAAAAAATAAATTGTTATATTGCTTATAATATTTTGACTTGTTAAAATATTAAAAGGGAGTGATTAGAATGGTAAATATTATTAAAAGTAGCTTTGACATTACTTATAAAGTTTTAAAGAAAGATATTTCTCTTCATGAATGTATGCAGGAATATTTTGATTTACATGCTATGGCTCCTGAACATCGTAAAAGCGTTGTAAAAATATGTATTCATTTTTTCCGCAATAACTTAGCTTTGCAAGAATTATTAGAAGATGCTTTTCCTAAACTAAGAACTAATGATTTCTTTATTTTAGGTGTGTCTTTAACTGATTATTTATTTGTTAATTCATTATGCAAAGAAGAAAATATTTGCACCACTATTGAATTATTGAGAAGTAATAAATCAAATGTCTCTGAAGATATGGTTGAAAGATTATTTGATAGCATTCATCAATATAAAGATTTGATTCCTCAAAATATAAAAAATGGTACTAAAAAGTATCTTTCTTTGAGATATAATTTACCACTTTGGGTTGTCAATTTATGGACAAAACATTATGGTAGTAATGTAGCAGAAAAATTGATGCAACATGTTCGTAAATATGCATATAAAAATTTTAGAATTAATAGATTAAAAACAAATTATCAAAAAGTTATGAATAGTTCTAAAGATTTTGTTGGTGGACGTTCTTTAACACTCACAACAGTCGTATATAAATCTTTTAAAGATTGGAAAAATCTATCTTTATATGAAAATGGTGAAATTATTCCAATTAGTGAGGGGATGAATCATTTAGTTAATAAGTTACATCTAAGAGCAAATGATGAAGTTTTAATTATTGACTATATGAAAACGAATGCTGCTTTAGCTATGGCAGAATCTTCAAATGACAAAGCTCATATTACTTTATATTGTGAAAATGAAGATGACAAATATACATTTAATTATAGAATTAAATCATATGGTTTTACTCATGTTGAAGCAGGCGATGGTCCATTATCTAGACTATTTACTTATATTTCAAATTCTAAAGATTTAGTCTTTTTATGTCCTAAATCAACTAATTTTAATAATATAAACAATAACCCTGATTTCTTTATACATTGTAAACAAGAATATCTAGATACAATTATTCAAGATGAAAGAGATATGTTAGAAGAAGGGGCTAAATATGTAAATGACAATGGTTTATTAGTTTATGCTATTGAAACTGCTAATAATAAAGAAGGCTCATTATTAATAAGCGAGTTTTTAGATTTACATAATGATTTTAAATTAGTTGAACAACGACAAACATTGCAATTTGATAGAAGAGATACATCTTTCTATTTTGCGATTTTACGAAAGATAGGTAAATAAAATGATCAATTTATATGGTTTAGAAATTAAAAAATTAGAAAGTTTAATGCTTGCAGAAGGTCAAACAAAGTATAGGGCAACGCAACTTTATACTTGGTTATATGAAAAAAAAGCAAAGTCATTTGATGAAATGACTGACATTTCTCTTCGCTTTCGTGAAGTATTAAAAGAAAAATATTGTTTCGAAATACCTTCCATTTTTGTTAAGCAACAAAGTAAAGATGGTACTATTAAATGTTTATTAGAACTTAAAGATGGTTCTAAAATTGAGACTGTTTTAATGCGTTATAATTATGGAAATGTAATTTGTGTTACTTCTCAAGTAGGATGTAACATGGGATGCAGTTTTTGTGCAAGTGGATTGTTAAAAAAGCAACGTGACTTATTACCTGAAGAAATGGTTGGTCAAGTTCTAGTAATGAATAATTTATTACAAGAAGAAGGAAATAATCAAAGAGTTACTCATGTTGTTGTTATGGGAACTGGCGAGCCTTTTGATAATTATGATAATGTAATTGATTTTGTAAGGATTATAAACCACCAAAAAGCATTAGCAATAGGTGCTAGACATATTACTGTTTCAACATGTGGAATTCCTGATAAAATCATTAAATATGCAAATGAGGGTTTACAAATTAACCTAGCTATTTCTTTGCATGCACCTAATAATGAAATTCGTTCAAAGATTATGAAAATTAATAAAGCATATCCTTTAGAAGTTTTAATTCCTGCCGTAGCAGAATATAACAGAATTGCTGATAGAAGAGTTACATATGAATACATTTTATTAAAAGGAATAAATGATTCAATGGAAAATGCTGATGAACTAGCAAGACTAATTAAACCTACTTTTGCTTATGTTAATTTAATTCCATATAATGAAGTTGATGAACATGGTTATCGTCGTTCAGATAATGTTAAAGCTTTTTTAGATAGATTAATTAAGAACAATGTTACTGCTACTATACGCAAAGAATTTGGTTCAGATATCGATGCAGCATGTGGGCAATTAAGAGCAAAACAAGAAGGTAAATTATAAACTATGAAAGGAATAATTGTTTCTTCTATTTGTGGAACATATAAAGTTTTAATAAAAGGACAGGAGTATAATGTAACAGCTCGTGGACTTTTTAAGCATCACAAAAGAAAACTAATTGTTGGTGATTATGTTGAAATTGATGAAAAAGAAAATATGATTACTAATTATTATGAACAAACAAATTCATTCATTAGACCTAGTATTGCTAATGTTGATCAAGCAGCTGTTGTTATGTCTGCTATCGAACCTGAGTTTTCATTATTTTTAGTTGATAAATTTTTAACTTATATAAATTTTAATAATGTTAATGGAATTGTTATTATTACAAAAGTTGATAAATTAAATAATAGAGATGAAATTGAAAAATATAAACGTATTATTGAGTCATACGGTGTTAAGGTTATATATTTTTCTAAGGTTACTAAAGAAGGTGCATCAAGTCTTATTGAAGTATTTTCAAATAAAACAACGGTTTTAATGGGTCAGTCAGGAGTAGGAAAATCATCGCTCCTAAATGCTTTAATACCAGAATATAATCGTTTAATAGGTGAATATTCTAGCGCATTAGGTAGAGGTAAACATCAAACTAAAGAAGTAGTTTTATTACCTTTTTATAATGGATTTATTGCTGACACACCTGGATTTTCTAGTTTAGATATTGAACTAACACCCAAACAAATCGCTATGAGTTTTCCAGTGATTAAAGAATATTATGGTACATGTTTTTTCGCTGACTGCTTGCATATCAGTGAAAAAGGTTGTAAAGTGAAAGAAAGAATAGATAATGGTTTTTCTTCATTATCTTATGAGAATTATTTAGTTCTTATTAAGGAAGCTAAGGAAAGGAAGGCTAAATATTAATTATGAAAGAAATTATAGTTGCACCATCGCTTTTAGCATGTAAAAGAGAAGAAGCACCACATCAAGTTGCATTAATGCAACAATATGGAGCAAAATGGCTTCATTTTGATGTAATGGATGGAATTTTTGTTCCAAATACTTCTTTTGCTTCCGATTATATTTATGAAATTAAAAAGTTTCATCATTTATTATTAGATGTTCATTTAATGGTCGATAATCCACTTGATTATATTGACGAATATAAAGAAGCAGGAGCTAGTTATTTAACTTTTCATTATGAAAGTTTTTATGATGATGGCCAAAGATATGAAATGATTAAAAGAATAAAAAAAGCAGGAATGAAAGCTGGTATGTCTATTAAACCAAATACTCCTGCAAGTGTATTATTTGATTTTTTGGAAGATTTAGATCTTGTTTTAATAATGTCAGTTGAACCTGGAAAAGGTGGTCAATCTTTTATAGAAACAAGTACTAAAAAGATTTTAAAAATAGCTAAGGAAAGAGAGCATATTAATAATAAAAATCTTTTAATATCTGTTGATGGAGGAATTAATAATATTACTGGTGAATATTGTAAAGAAGCAGGAGCCGATGTTTTAGTAGCTGGCTCATATTTATTCCATCAAGATAATATTGGAGAACGCATTAATAGATTGAAAGGTCGTATTAAATAATGAATTTTACTTTTATTATTTGGGGGAGTGCAGTTTTATTAAGCTTCATCCTTTTGATAATTTTTGGATGCTTTTTATATAGGTTAGCTACTAAAAAGAAATATTCAATACTTTCTTTTTTTCCATTTGAAATTTTTCAATATAAAAATGGTAATCTAAATATTATTCTACAAATTCTTTGTATTATATTCTGTGCTACTTATGGAATTTTTAATATTAACGTTTTTACTACATATTTTGGCACTTTCTTTAAAATAGAAATAGTATTTGTTTCTTTTATTACGATATTAACAATATGTATTTTTTACCTTCGAATTGGTAGTGATAAAGTTCATATTATTGCATCTACATTCTTCTTAGTATTTTCAGCTATGAATTCGTTTTATTTATCCTATATTTTGTTTATAACAAATTATATTCTTGTATATAAAGCATTAAATTACATAATCTTTGGTATAGCAATCATTAAGTTAGGTTTGATATTAAATCCGAAGATGAAAACATGTTTCAAACTCTATAAAGATGAAGATGGTGATTTATATAGACCAAAAGTGTTTTATTTAGCTTTTAGCGAATGGGCTATATTAATACTAAATATTGTTGAAGTTATTTTAATTGCTACAGGACTTAAGTAATAAAAAAATCATCTCATTACGAGATGATTTTTTAGTCTTCTTTTGACATTTTATTAAGGGTTCTGTAGGCACGTGCAGACATACGAACTGTTTTAACTTGTCCGTCAACCATTACCTTATATGGTTGAAGATTAACGTTCCATTTACGACGTGTAGCTCTTAATGAGTGGGAACGATTGTTTCCGCTTAATGGGCCTTTACCTGTAACTGGGCAAACTCTTGACATAATTCTTAACCTCCCTTAATTTTAACGATTCTTCATTGTGTAAATTTACTTACACACGCTTTATGATAATAACATTTAGCAGTTTTTTTTGCAATAAATATTTATATTTTTTTAATTTTTTTAGAAAAAAACATCGTTTTATCACTTTATAAAACCGTTTTTTATCATTTCTTCTTTAGAGATAGTATTCTTACAATATTTTATTAAACAATCAAATAAAACATTTTTTCGATCTTTTGTAAGATAGATTGTTTGTCCTGTAGTTAAGAAAACAGCGATATAATTCTTCTTTTTATCATTAGCTGAATTTTCATCAATATATAAAATATCTTTGTACAATAGATTTACAACTCCATTTGGTTTTCTTACTTTTAAGCAATCTGATGTAAACTCTATAGATGTTTTCTTAAGTGATACTCCATAGAAAAAAATAGCTGGTATATTTAAGACTAGATAGAAAACAATATGATATATAATTGAAGTTTTATCCATGCCATTTAATTTTGGTTGTATAAATGCCAAAAAATAGATTATATCAACTCCAATTAATGAAAATGTAAGTATAAGTGTGTTTCTTAAATGATTAGGTTTTAAGACCATTTTGTTCACCTCTTTTTTATTTTAGCATATTTGGAAAATAATAAAAAAATATTAATAAATATATATTCTTATGATATAATTAAAAAATGACTTAAGGAGGAAAAAATTTTGAAATTATTTGATTATATTCCACAAAACTTTTTCTCTATTCTCTCTAGTAAAAATAAAGATATTTATGCTATTGCTTTAATAGTGCTTCATAAATCTCTTCAAACTGAGGAAATGTCAATTAAAAAAGAAGATTACATTAGAGTTTTAAAAGAAAAAGCTAATGATATCATAAATAATTTGGATGTTGATAGTGAAGAAGAAGTAGATGATGATACCAAAGAATCTTTAGTAAATATATCTTCTAAAGTTGCTTTTATTGTTAGAAGACTTGAAGAAACTGGATGGATCGAAACAGAATTAAGAACTGATACTTTTGATGAATACATAATTTTACCTACTTATTCAATTCAAATGTTAAATGTATTATACAATTTTGTTTCTGATCAAGAAACTGCATATAATTCTCTTGTTCACTCAACATATATTGACTTGAAATTTGAAGATGATGAACCTGATGAATTTATGTATGCTACATTAGTAAGAGTTTACGAGAATACAAAAAATTTAAAAGTTGAACTTATTACATTAGGGCATCAAATTAGGATGTATCAAAATCGTCTAAGTAAATTCTTTACAACAAACGATATTTTACATGACCATTTTGATGAATATAAAGTTCGTATTTCAGATAAATTATATCACCCATTAAAAACTTTTGATTCTGTTACTAAATTCAAAAGACCAATAATTAATATTTTACAAAAGTGGTTGCGTAGCGAAGAAATTCGTAGCCGTATTGTTATGCAAGCAGTTGCATATGGTCGAAGCAAATCTAAAGAAGAAGTTGAAGCTGATATTATTGAAAAGATAAATTATATTTGTGATATGTATGAACAAATTAATTTAATGGTATCTGATATTGATGCAAAGCATTCAGAATATACAAAATCATCAGCAACAAAAATTATTTATCTAAATAATTCAGATAAATCAATTAAAGGTCATTTAGAGACGATCTTTAAAGCTTATGCAAAAGCAAATAATGACGGAAAAGGTCTTGCTAATATTTTATCTAATATGCAACAAAGCATAAACGTAACAAATCAAGGTTTCATTGATCCTGATTCATTAACTTTACCTCTTGTTAGAAATAGTCGCGTAGATTATGAACCTATGAAAATTATAAATACTTCAGAAGAAGCTGGAGATTATATGATGGATATTTTCTTAAGGGAAGCTCAATCTTCTTACACTGATGAGATGATTTATGAATTTATGCAACGTGCTTTCCAAGGTGAAGAAGAAGTGTTAATTAGTGATATCCCACTTCCAAGTTTTGATGCCTTTGTATTATTAATTCTTGGCACACTTAAAAAAGACGATGAAAAATGTTTCTATGAAGTTATCCAAGAAGAAGGTAAACTTCATTCACAAGGTTATGTCCTACCAAATATAAAATTTAAGAGAAAGGAAGTATTAAATTAATATGTTTGAAGAAGAAATTGTAAAACTTTCAAATCAAGAACAAAAACAATTTGCTCAAGTTGTAAACAATTTATTATCCCAATCATATATAGTTCGTGAATATTACGATAGCCGTGAAAAAATGATCAAAATGAGTAATGACTATCGTTTCATTGAAAGATATTATGAAGTATTTGAAGAATATCTTAAATATTCAGGTTGGACATTGGATAAAGATACGGCAACTGGTGTTATCGCTATTCGTAATGATTTTGATCAAAATCGTTTAAAAGTTGATAGAGAAACTTCTTTGGTTTTATTTACATTAAGATTTATTTATGAAAATGAAAATTCAAAAAACAATGCAGCTAATCTAGGTGTTGGAAAAAATGTTTACTTAACAACACCTGAATTAATGAAATTTATGGTTGAGTATGGAATAACAATGCAAGGCAAAAAATTAACAGGTCGTGGTTTAGGCCGTTGTTTACGTTTTGCTAACCAACACAATATTATTTCTAAAGTTAGTGGTACATTTGATGAAGGTAATGTCACTTTCTATATTTTACCTTCAATTGCATTTGCTGTTGATAGTCAAAAGATAGCTGCAATGAGTGATGCTTTAGAAAAGTTAAGAGCAATGGAGGGCGAGTAATATGAAATCATTAAAGAAAATGAAATTAATTAACTGGCACTATTTCTGGAATCAAACTATTGAATTCCAACCACTTGTTTTCTTAACAGGTTTAAATGGTTCTGGTAAATCTACACTTATTGATGCTATGCAAGTTTTATTACTTGGTGATACATCAGGAAGGTTCTTCAATAAAGCTGCAACAGAAAAATCATCACGTACACTTAAAGGATATTTAAAATGTGAATTAGGTGATGCTGAAGATGGTGGCTTTAGATATTTAAGAAACGGTCGTTTTACTTCATATATTGCTATGGAGTTTTATGATGATGTTAATAAATCATCATTTACATTTGGTATTGTTTTCGATGTTTTTCCAGATGGTGGAGTTGATCATCGCTTTTTCTGTTTAGATGATAAAATACCTGAAAATGAATTTATCGTTGATGATACACCACTTGATTTTAAACAATTAAGTGCATATTTTGCTGAAAATTATCCAAGTAAATTTAAATTCTTGGATTCAAATAAACAATATCAAGAATTATTAAAGAGACGTTTTGGTGGGTTAAAAGAAAAATATTTCTCTTTATTTAAGAAGGCTGTTTCTTTTACTCCTATTACTGACATTGAGACTTTTATTACTGAATATATATGTGATTCACAAGCAAACATTAACATTAGTTCTATGCAAGAAAATATTCTTCAATATAAAAAACTACAAAATGAAGCTAATGTAATGGCTAATCGTATTCAAAGATTAACTGAAATTTCTAATGCGTATATTCAACATCAACAACAAAAAGAATCAGAAACATTATTTTCTTATATTGTTGAAAAAGCCGATTATGAAAATGATTTAGCACGTATTAAAACATATAAAGTTGCTATTGAAGATGCTCAAAAAAGACTTCGTGATATTGAAAGTGATTTAGTATATAATGATGACCAAATCAAAATATTAACAAGAAAAAAAGAACAATTAATATCGGATAAACTAAATAACGATACCTATAAATTAACTGACGATTTATGGGAAGAAAAGAAAAAGTATGAAGAATCTTTAGCACGTATTGAAAAAGATAAAAATGTTACAATTGAAAACTTAAATAAGTATGCTACTTCATATCTTGAAACAGCTCAATTAATTTCATCAACATTATCAACTTTTGATTTAACTTTAATCGAAAAAGAACATCTTGATGATATTAATAAATTAATAGAATTATCTAGTGAAGTTATTGAAAAATGTTTAGAATTCAAGAATGTATATCTTGTTAATATTGAATCTTTAACTTCATTTGCACTAAATGAGTGGAGACAATTATTAGAAAGCTTTAAACAAACTATTTCTGGTTTTAATTTTAATTTATCCAAAATCGTTGCAGCTACTGAACAAAAAGCAGCTGTATTAAGACAACAAGAAGTTGATATGCGTAATGGTGGTAAATCATATGAACGTGGATTAGTTTATTTACGTAATGAATTAATGTCTGAATTATCTAGAAGATATAATAAGAAAATTGATGTTTATATTTATGCTGATTTAGTTGACATTAATGATGAAAAATGGGGTAAAGCTATTGAAGGCTTCTTATACAATCAAAAATTCAATTTATTTGTTGATCCACTTTATTATGCTGAAGCTCATGATATTTTAAAGAACTTGATGCGTTCATGTAATTATTATCATACAAGTTTAGTCGACCAACAAAAAGTTATCGAAAGAAATTTTATCTGTGAATCAGGCTCTTTAGCAGAAGAAATTATTACTGATCATCAAGGAGCTAGAGCATATACTAATTTCTTATTAGGACGATTAATTAAATGTGATACTGTTAAACAAGCACGTAACTCTGGAAATGGTATTACAATGGACTGTGATTTATATAGAAACTTTACATTGTCTGTAATTCAACCACAACTTTATCAAACTGCATATATTGGTAGAAGAGTTGGCGAAGAACAAATTTTAGCTAAACATAAAGCAGTTGAAGACTGCCGTAAATTATGTGATTCTTATCGTAGTTTGCACGATATCATTTCTGAAGCTAATGAACTTGAAGTTATTAATACATATGAAGTTAATAATTCGATGGCATTGATTGAAAATGCTTCAAATATTAAAGCTATTAAAGAAAACTTGAAGTTTATTGAAGACGAATTAAATAAACATGATTTAACTCAAATTCAATCATATGAACAACGTATTAGCGATATTACAGAAGATCTTGAACAATTAGCAAAAGAAAAAGAAGATTTGTTAATTGAAAAAGGTAATTTGATTTCTCAAATAAAGAATTATCAAGAAGAGAAATTACCAAAAGAACAATGTGCAGCTAATGAACGTTTAGAACGTTTAGAAAATATGTATGATGGTTTCTTTATTGATGAAATCGGTAATGTTGAATATCAAAAATTAGTCGATCAAGGTAAGACTACTATTGAAATTGTTACTGAAACTAAAGTCAACTTATCTAAAGCTCAATATTTAGCTAATTCTTCTAAATCAGCTGTCATTAGATTACGTAAAGATTATATTAAAGATTATCGTCTTTCATATGATGTTGATTCTGATGACAATGATGTTTACGATAATGAGCTAAATGAAATGAGAGATATTAAGTTACCTCAATATCAATTAGCAATTGATGACGCATATAATAAAGCAACAAAACAATTTAAAGATGACTTTATTAATAAGTTAAGAACAGCAATTGAAACTGTTGAATCACAAATTGATGAATTGAATGTTGCTTTAGCATCTTCTACATTTGGTAATGATTCTTATCGCTTCTTAGTAAGACCTTCAGTTGAATATCGTAAATATTACGATATGATTAAAGATGATTTATTACTACAAGTTGGTGAAGATGATTCTGCTTTTGTCGAAAAATATAAAGATGTCATGGATGATTTATTTAGACAAATAGTTGATGTAGGTGGACATGATGAAAGACAAAGTGCAATTATTGCAAATGTTGAAAAATTCACCGATTATCGTTCTTATCTTGATTTTGATATTGTTGTTACTAATAAAGATGGTATCGAACAACACTTATCAAAAACAATTAAGAAAAAATCTGGTGGTGAAACACAAACTCCTTTCTATATTGCTGTTCTAGCATCTTTTGCTCAATTATATAGAGTAAATGAGCCTGGAGAATTAGGTAATTCATTTAGACTAATTATCTTTGATGAAGCATTCTCTAAAATGGATAGAGGACGTATTAAAGAATCAATTAGATTGTTATCAAAATTCGGATTACAAGTTATATTATCAGCCCCATCTGATAAGGTTGGAGATATCTCTGAGCTTGTAGATGAAACTCTAGTTGTATTACACGATAAGTCTTCTTCAAGTGTCCGTTTATATGCTGAAGAAAAGAAATTATTAAACTAAATCAAGAAAATAATGTTCGGAGCAATCCGAACATTTTTTTGCATTATTTTTTTCGAATTTTTCGATGAATTATTTACTTTATGTACAAAATTTGAGAAAATAAGATGAACGAAGTAACTCACAATAATAGGAGGATAAAAATGAAAAATGAGATTGTTGCTATGCTTTTAGCTGGTGGAAAAGGAACTCGACTTGAATCATTAACAAAAAAGGTTGCTAAACCAGCTGTTAGCTATGGTGGTAAATATAGAATTATTGATTTTCCACTTTCAAATTGTGCAAATTCAGGCATTAATATAGTTGGTGTTTTAACTCAATATGAATCAGTTGATTTAAATAATTATTTGGGTGATGGTAAGAAATGGGGACTTGATGGTGTTCGTTCATTAATTTCACTTTTACCTGCTCGTCAGACTGAAACTGGAATGAACTGGTATGCTGGTACAGCTGATGCTATATATCAAAATTTAGATTTTTTAGATAGTCAGGATCCTGAATATGTCTTGATTTTATCAGGCGATCATATCTATAAAATGAATTATGAAAAAATGCTTCAATATCATAAAAAGATGAATGCTGATGCTACTATTGCTGTTTTAAATGTTGACATAGAAGAAGCAAGTAGATTTGGTATTATGAATGTTAATGATGACATGTCTATTTATGAATTCGAAGAAAAACCAAAACACCCTAAATCAACACTTGCATCAATGGGCATCTATATTTTCACATATTCTACTTTAAGAAAAGCTCTTGTAAAAGATGCTTCAAATGAAGCTTCATCTCATGATTTTGGAAAAGATATTATCCCTTATTTATTAAGTAAAAAGAAAAAGTTAATGGCTTATAAGTTTGAAGGATATTGGCGCGATGTTGGAACTATTCAATCTTTATGGCAAGCTAATATGGATCTATTAGGTAGTACTCAAGATGTAGGTATTTATAGTGATACAATGAAGATTTATTCAGAAGATACAAACTCAGTTCCACAATTTGTTGGTAAGATGGCTGATATTAAAGATTCATTGATTAATCAAGGAGCTATCGTTCTTGGAAAGGTATACCATAGTGTTGTTTTTAATGAAACAATTATTGGCAAAAAGTCTATGGTTGTTGATTCTGTAATTATGCCTGGAGCAAAAATAGGTGAAAATTGTTGTATTAATAAAGCAATTATTCCAAATGACTGTGTAATTCCTGATAATACGGATGTTAATGTTAAATCTAACACTGTCATTTTATATAAGGGTAAATAGGGGGTATATGTATGAGACGTGTAATCGGATTTTGTAATTTACATAATTCACCTTCACTTGGTGAACTAACAAAAAATCGTACTCTTGCTTCTACTTCATTTTTAGGAAGATTTGCTTTTATTGACTTCACACTTTCTAACTTTTCAAATTCTGGAGTCGATGAAATTGGTATTTTATGTCAAGATCATGTACGTTCATTGACTAAACATTTAGGATTCCAAAATTCTTGGAATATCAATACAAAGATTGGTTCCAATATTGTTATGTATAATGAAGAAAAATTTAATAATCCTCGTTATAATAATGACTTGAATAATATTAGAACAAATGACTGGTTTTTAATTAAATCAAATGCAGAGTTTGTAGTAATTGCTCCTGTACATTTCTTATGTACTATTGACTATAGTAAGGTTATTGATGAACATATTAAATCGGGAGCAGATGTTACTGTAGTTTATAAACGTATTGATTATGCTAAAGAAGCAGCTATTGGTGTTAAAGCTCTTGAAGTTGATGACGATAAAAAAGTAATAAATATCTATGAAAATCGTGGCGCAAATAATGTTGCTAATATATCACTCGAAAGTTATGTAATGACTAAAGATTATTTAAGAAAGATTCTTAAAGAATCATTGGAAATTTCATCTGTTTTTAGTTTGACTGATTATTTATCGCATTGCATTAATTCTATTAATTTGAAAGGCTATGAATATACAGGATTTGTTAGATGTGTTGATAGTCTTGAAAAATATCTTGATGTATCGCTTGAAATGTTTTCTTATGATAAGCGTAAAGAATTATTTAAAGAAGGATGGCCAATATATACTGTAACTCACGATACACCTCCAACTAGATATGGTAGCAATGCAAAAGTTAGTAATTCTATTGTTGCTAACGGTGCTATTATTGATGGAACAGTTGAAAATTCTATTATTTCACGTTCAGTAGTTGTCTCATCTGGTGCAAAGGTTACTAACTCTATCATTTTAACTGAAACATATATTTCTAATGATACAGTTTTAGATTATTGTATTGTTGATAAATATTCACGTATATTATGTGTTAAGGAATTAAAGGGTAAGAAAAATAACCCTATATATGTCAAGCAAGGAGATATTATTTAGTTTATGAATATAGTTATGTCATGTAGTGAAGCTACTCCTCTAGCTAAAACCGGAGGACTAGCTGATGTAGTTCATGCTTTATCAGCTGAACTAGTAAAATTAAATCATAAGGTATATATTATAATGCCTTATTATCAATCGATTAGAAATAAATCTGAAGCTAATATAAGACCAATTGCAAAATACAAAGTTGATTTAGCTTGGAGAAAACAAGAATGTGAAGTTTACGAAACAATAATTAATGGAATTACTTATATTCTTATTGGCAATGTTCAATATTTTAATAGACAAAATCTATATGGTTATGATGATGATAATGAAAGATTTGCTTTTTTAAGTTTGGCAACAAGAAAAGTTATTGAAGAATTAGATTTAAAACCTGATATTATTCATTGTCATGATTGGCATGTTGGTATGTTACCTGTTTTAATAAAGGAACAAAATGCTAATGATATAAGATTTAAAAACGTTAGATTTGTTTTAACAATTCATAACCCAGCATTTAAGGGAATGTTTGATCCTTATTTCTTGGGTGATTATTATGGATTAAGTGATGAATTATATTCAACAGGTAAGGTTCGTTATAATGGAGCTGTGTCTTCGTTAAAAGCTGCTATTATGTATTGCGATAAAATTACTACTGTTAGTCCAACTCATGCTGAGGAACTTTTATCTCCAGACTCAGGACATGATTTAAATACCGTTTTGGAATTAAGACGTTTAGATTTTTGTGGTATCCTAAATGGTATCGATTATAGTGAATTTGATCCAGAAAAAGATGATAAAATATATCGCAATTTTAAAGAAAGAACATTAACTATAGGTAAAAGATTTAATAAATCAAAACTTTTAGAAGAAATGCACTTAGATCAAAATTCAAAGCCATTGTATGGCATGGTATCTCGTCTTACTTGGCAAAAAGGATCCGAACTTGTTGTTGCTGCTGCTGAAAAAATTCTTCAATCAGGTTGTTCACTTATTATTTTAGGAAGTGGTGAATATAATTTTGAGCAAGAACTTGAAAGATTAAGAGCCAAATATCCTAATCAGATGGGTATTTACATTGGTTATAATGATGTGCTTGCTCATAAGATCTATGCTGCTTGTGATATATTCTTAATGCCATCTTTATTTGAACCATGTGGCATTAGCCAGATGATTGCTTTACGATATGGTGCTATTCCTCTAGTACGTATGACAGGTGGTTTAAACGATACAGTTATTCCATATGTTCAAGATAATAGAAATATTGCTACAGGTTTTGGATTTTATGCTTATGAAAAGGAAGCAATCTGTAATACAGTAAGTTGGGCTAATTATTGTTTTGAAAATGAAGCATTATTTAAAAAATTACGTAAAAATGCAATTCAATGTAATAACGATTGGTCAAAATCTGCTAATGAATATTTAAATATTTATAAAGAAGCAATGAATAAATAATAATTAATTTGATTCTTTCATATCATTTTAAGAGGATTGATATGAAAGAATATAAAATTGCTATTATTGGTGGCCATGGGCTAGTTGCTATTACTCTTTTAAAATTATTATGTAACTCCTTTTATAAAGATAGTGATATTACACTTTTTGGTACAAAAAATAGTGAAGTTACTATTGGTGAAAGGAGTTTTAATATTGTTAGAATTGATGAAGACTCTATTGAACATTATGATGTAGTATTTATGTGTTGTAGTAATGAAATAAGTGAAAAATACACCCCAATATTTATAAAACATGGAACTAAAGTTATTGATAATTCAAGTTTGTATAGACTAGAAAAGGATGTACCATTAGCAATTTGTGAAGTAAATCCATACGATTTATTAATGAATTCAAATGTTTTTTGTAATCCTAATTGTGTTGTTATAATGCTTGCTTTAGCTTTAAAGCCTCTTTATGATGCTTATAAAATTGAAAAAATAATTACATCTACATATCAATCCGTTTCTGGAGCTGGAAAAGAAGCATTAAACCAATTGGCTAAAGAAAATATTGGTCTTGATTGTGATAAGGTTTTACCAAATTCTAAGTCAATTAAGAAGAATATATACAATAACATAATACCTGTTGTGGATGAAATAGATTTTGAAACTAGTTATTCAAAAGAAGAGATTAAAATAATAAAAGAGATTAAAAAGATTTTTCATGATGATACAATTGATATCATTGCAACTTGTGTTAGAATACCAACACGTATCGGTCATGGAGCTTCGGTATATGTAACATTTAAAAATAAAGTAGATATAAAATATGTTGAAAAATTATTTATGGAAAATGCATATATTAAATATTTTAAAGACTTGGATTATCCGACTTTTGATGATGTGAAAAATACAACAAAAATTGGAATTGGTAGATTAAGAAAAGATCCTAATTGTGATTATTCGCTAGCCTTTTTTGTAACTAGTGACAATTTAATAAGAGGTGCTGCGTACAATTCTTTATCAATATTTTACAAATTAATAGAGTTTAAAATTATATGATAATTACAAAACTTTCAATAAATAATAATGTGTTTTTATATGTCGAATCTAAATATAAAAATAAAATTAATCCCAAACTAATTTGCTCAAATTATTTAGATACATCAAGTGATGGAATTTTCTTCTATAAAAAAGATAAGAAAAATACTATTCAAGTTGAACTATTTAATAAAGATGGTTCAAAAGCAAGTTTTTGTGGAAATGGGTTAATTGGCTTATCTTATTTATTATTAGATAATAGTCAGCAATCTAATGTTGTTTTCAATCATATAAAATATTTAATTTATAAAGAAAAAAATCAGAATTTTTTAAAAATCCCTAACTTAATTTATTTTAAAGAAATCGATTATAAACTTTATTTAATAAATGTTGGTAATACACACTTATTGAGAATAGTCGATAAGTTTTCATCTAACTATTTTAAAAATGATATTAATAATTATCCAAATTGTAATATTTCTCAAATTATTATCAAAGATAAATTTAAAATCAAAACTTACGAAAGAGGAGTGGGATATACATCATGCTGTGGTAGTGCGGCAATAAGTTTTTATTATTTATTAAAATATTTAAATTTTAATATGACTAAATATGACATTATATCTCGTGGAGGTAAAACTACAATTCTTATGAAGGAGGATATGATGTTCTTAACTGGTCGAGTTAAAAAAATTAATAATTATGAGAGTTAAAAAGAAAAATGATATAACCAAAAACAGATTTCAAGAGATTCATGATTTAAAAGCGCAATATAAAGGTAAATTACCTTTAATTGATATGGGTATTGGCGAAGATAAAACAATGCCTGATAATAAAATAATTAATACACTAATAGAAAGTCTTAAATTTACTTCGACTCATAAATATGCTGATAATGGATTAGATTTATTAAAAAGCGAAGGTGTTAGATATCTAAAAGAACATTTCTACATAAATAAAAATGTATCTAATATCGCAATAACAATGGGAACTAAACAAGCATTATCAATACTTGTGTTTTTATTGTGCAAACACAAAGACACAATAATTACAACAAAACCAGGATATGTTGTATTTGCAAATGTCAGTCGATTATTAGATGTGAATGTTTACGAGTTGCCTTTAAAAAAAGAAAATAATTTTTTACCAGATTTAGAGAGTATACCAAAATCAATATTAAAGAAAACAAAAGTTTTTCAAATTAATTATCCTAATAATCCTACAGGTGCTGTTGCAACAAAAGAATTTTATTGTAGGCTTATTGAATTAGCAAAACAATATGGATTTTATATTATTAATGATGCAGCATATTTAGATTTATCTTTTAAAAAACCATTATCTATTTTCTCAATTGAAACAGATTATTATAAGATTATTGAATTATATACATTATCAAAGTCACATAATATGACAGGTTATAGAATTGGTTTATTAGTAAGTAATGAAATAATTGCAAGGAAATATGAAAGATTTAAAGATAATTTTGATTCTGGTCAATTCTTAGGTATTCAATATGCAGCTATCGAGGCTCTTAGTAATTATTCTATTTCTAGAGACTTAAGGATTAAGTATCACAATAGAGCTAAAAGGATTTATGCCATATTTAAAAAATATGGTTTTGAATTAAATGAACCAGAAGGAACATTTTTCCTTTATGTTAAAGCAATTAATGGATTTTCTTCATTTGAAATGGCATCAATGCTTTTAAATGATTATGGTATAGTCTCAATACCATACAATGATGCTTCTTCTTATCTTCGTTTTTCATTAACATATGAAACAGAAAATGAAGAAGGATTTTATGAAGAATTTGAAAAAAGAATTTCTTTATTTGCACAAAAAAAGTTAAGAGGTGTCTCTTAACTTTTAAAGTACTAATTTACTTAGATTATATAAGCACGAGCAATGATAACTCTTTCTAATGGTCTATCATTTGCACCTGTTCTTGTAGACGCAATTTTATCAACGACTTCAATTCCATCTACAACATGACCAAAAGCTGCGTATGATCCATCTAGATATGGAGCATCTTTATGCATTATGAAAAATTGTGAACCTGCTGAATTTGGATCACTAGCTCTTGCCATAGATAAAGTTCCACGTGTATGTTTAATAGGGTTATCAACACCATTAGCTTTAAATTCACCTTTAATAGTATAACCAGGGCCACCAGTACCAGTACCGTTTGGGCATCCGCCTTGAATCATAAATCCTTTGATAACTCTATGGAATGTTAAACCATCATAAAATCCTTTTTTTACTAAATCTTCAAAATTTTTAGATGAAATAGGTGCATTATCATAATCTAATTCTAGAGTAATATCTCCATAACCTGGAATTTCTAACTTAATCATTATTCTTCCTCCTACTTATAATTATAGAAAGAATAAGAAATAAAGAAAAGTAATTATTTTTTTAAATAATAATAATTACCTTCACGAGAATATATAATTTCAGCAGGTATGTAATGATTTGCATAAAATGCTCTAAGTTCGCTAATGTAACGATGAAATGTTTGTTTAGTAATGCCACATTCGGAACAGAAGTACTCAAGTACGACTTTTTCTCCTTCAAAGAATAAATCGTATAAATAAAGCAATGTCTGCGATTTATTCGACTTCATTTTCTTCACCTCTTTTCTATCATAGAACTTAACATTATCAAAATTTGATAGTGTGATATTTTTTTTGTAACAATTAGTAAATAAATTAAAGTTTCTATTTGTTATTGACTTTATATTTTGATTTTGATTTAATAATTTTGATAAAAGTAGTAGTAATTACTTATTAAGATTGTAGAGAGTTAGTGGTTGGTGAAAACTAATATTTTAAAGTAATGAACTCGACTTTGTGTAAAGTATCCGTTAATCTGCGTTAAAGATATTAATGAGTGCACGAATCGTGAATTAAGGTGGTACCGCGCTTAAAGGCGTCCTTATGTTTTAAGGGCTTTTTTTATTTTAAGGAGGAATATATATGGCCTACGATTATTATAAAATTGAGAGAAAATGGCAAAAATATTGGGAAGATAACAATGTTTATTATTGTGATGTTTATGATTTCTCTAAAAAACCTTTTTATTCATTAGATATGTTTCCTTATCCATCGGGTGCTGGTTTACATGTTGGTCATCCTGAAGGCTATACTGCTAGTGATATTGTTTGCCGTAAAAAAAGAATGGAAGGATATAATGTATTGCATCCAATGGGTTGGGATGCTTTTGGTCTTCCAGCAGAGCAATATGCATTAAAAACAGGTAACCATCCAGGAGAATTTACAAAACAAAATATTGCAACTTTTAAAAAGCAAATTAAGATGTTAGGTTTTTCAATAGACTGGTCTAAAGAAATTTCTACAGCAGATCCTGAGTACTACAAATGGACACAATGGATTTTTAAAAAGATGGTTGAAGATGGCTTAGCAAAACACGTTGATATGCCAGTCAACTGGTGTGAAGAATTAGGAACTGTTTTAGCAAATGATGAGATTATTGACGGAAAATCTGAAAGAGGAGGTTATCCTGTTGTAAGAAAGAATATGAAACAATGGGTTATTGAAATACCTCGATACGCTGATAGATTGCTTGAAGGACTAGATAACATAGAATGGCCAGAATCTACTAAAGAAATTCAACGTAACTGGATTGGAAAATCTGTCGGCGCTAATATTACTTTTAAAGTAGCTGGAACAGATTACTCTTTTGAGGTATTTACAACTCGATGTGATACTTTGTTCGGTGCTACTTATGCTGTTTTAGCTCCTGAACATTCACTTGTTGATTCTATTACAACAAAAGAACAACTTGATGAAGTTAAGCGTTATAAAGAACTATGTGCTAGAAAATCAGATTTAGAAAGAACTGAATTAAATAAAGATAAAACAGGCGTATTTACAGGTGCATATGCTATAAACCCAGTAAATGGAAAACAGATTCCTATATGGATTGGTGATTATGTTTTAGCAAATTATGGAACAGGCGCTGTTATGGCTTGCCCTGCTCACGATCAAAGGGATTATGAATTTGCAAAAAAATATGGCTTGAATATTATACCTGTTTTAGAAGGTGGAGATATTACTAAAGAAGCTTTTGAAGGTGATGGACCTCATATTAATTCTTCTTTTATGGATGGATTAAATATTGACCAAGCTAAAAATAAAATGTTTGAATTCTTGGAAAACAATAATTGTGGTTCAAGAAAATCAAATTATAAATTACGTAACTGGATTTTTGCTCGTCAACGTTATTGGGGTGAACCAATCCCAGTAGTTCATTATGAAGATCATGATGAATTATTAAGCGATGATGAACTTCCACTTGTTTTACCTGAGCTTGACCAATATAAGCCAAAAATTAATGGACAAGCACCTCTTGAAAACGCAACTGAATGGGTAAATTATAAAGGTGGCAAAAGAGAAACCACAACTATGCCAGGTAGTGCAGCTTCATCATGGTATTTTATTAGATATTTAGATCCTCATAATGATAAAGAAATTGCTGATAAAAAATTAATGGAACATTGGTTACCTGTTAATTTATATATTGGTGGAGCAGAACATGCTGTCGGACATTTACTATATTCTCGTTTCTATACAAAATATTTACATGATAAAGGAATAGTACCTGTTGATGAACCTTTCAAAAGATTATTCCATCAAGGTATGATTCTTGGTGAAAACGGTGAAAAGATGTCTAAATCAAAAGGAAATGTCGTAAATCCTGATGAGATTTGTAATCAATATGGTGCAGATGCATTGAGGCTATATGAAATGTTTATGGGACCACTTGAAGCATCTTTACCTTGGTCGACAGGTGGCTTAGAGGGAGCAAAACGCTTTTTAGATCGAGTTTATCGTATATTTAGTGATGAACAATTCTTAAAGAAGTTCACAAATAACAATGATGGTGCTTTAGATTATGCTTATAACGCTTGTGTTAAGAAAGTTAGTGAAGATTTTGAAGCCCTTGGATTTAATACTGCTATTTCTGCAATGATGATTTTTATTAATGAAGTTTATAAAGCTAACACACTTTATGTTCCTTACTTGGAAGGCTTTGTAAAAATGTTATTCTGTGTATGTCCTCATATTGGTGAAGAACTTTGGGAAATGTTAGGCCATAAAGACATTATTGATTTTGAACCATGGCCAACATATGATGAGTCTAAACTTGTTAAAAATTCTGTTGAGATTGGTGTTCAAGTTAATGGCAAATTAAGAGGAACAATTGAAATAAATATTAATGACTCAGAAGATAAAGTTAAAGAAATAGCTTTGTCTAATGAAAATGTTAAGAAATTTATTGATGGACACGATATTAAAAAAATAATTGTTGTAAAGAATAAAATTGTAAATATTGTTATTGCTATGTAAAAATAAAAATTAGTGCATTGTAAAATGCACTTTTTTCTACAAAAAAAGATAATTATTTATGTTTATATGTAATAGGGATTATTTATGATAAATGTATGTTTGTTTAATGAAGATAACATCGATGAATTACAAGACAAAATTAATTATTTTTTAAAGTATCTAGAAGAAATAAATCTTATTGATATTAAATATCAAACAAATTTTTATATTGGACAAAATAACCAATATGTCTATTCTTATAGCGCTTTAATTATTTATCGCGTTATGGTAAAATAACAAATGGTGAAAATTATGAAAAAATTTTGTTTGTTATTAAGTTCATTGTTACTTATATCTTGTGGAGAAAAGTCCCAATATGATTATGAATTATTTCAAAACGTTACTAATTATATGGTTAGTCCGAGTTTTGTTTATCAAGATTATAATAATGAATTATTTGATATTAAAGGGACATATAAAGAAGAAAATAATAAATTCTTGATTACGTTAGAGCTTTATAATCCTTTAAATGATTATGAAAATATTAGATTAGTGGCAATGTCATATGAGATGAATGATATAAATTCTAATGAATATGCATGTATGGGTTTTAAAAATGAAAATCCCATTAATTTTACATTAGAAAATAATGGTTTTAAAGGAAATAGAGATAAACTATCTTTATATTGGTATAGTAGTGAAGATGAATTAAGTTATGTAAAAATTTATTTTTCATATTTAAAAGATGATACAAGACATGGTTATTATATTAGAGAGTCATTAAATAAAGAAATTTAGTAGGAGTATATTATTATGGAAATTTCAAAAATTATTGCTGAAGAATTATCTATTAAAGAAGAACAAGTAAATGCTGTTATTACTTTAATAGATGAAGGAAATACAATTCCTTTTATTGCACGTTATCGTAAAGAAGTACATGGATCTTTAGATGATGAAACATTAAGAAAACTTGATACACGTTTACAATATTTAAGAAATATGGAAGAACGTATGCAAACTATTCTTAAATCAATAGAAGAGCAAGGTTTATTAACTGATGATATAAAAACTAGTGTTTTAAATGCTAAAACAATGACTGAATTAGAAGATATCTATCGTCCTTTTAAACCTAAAAAGAAAACAAAAGCAGGTATTGCAAAAGAAAAAGGATTGCAACCTTTAGCTGATTATATTTTGGCTCAAAAAGAAGATAAACCTTTAATGGAATACGCTGCTACTTTTATTTCTGAAGAGAAGAAAGTTGCTTCTGCCCAAGAAGCAATTGAAGGTGCTTTAGATATTATTTCTGATGCTATTTCAGATGAAGTTAAGTATCGTAATTTTGCGCGTAAAATTTTTAAACAATTTGGTAAGGTCGTTACAAAAGAAAATATCCGAGATGAAAAAGGTATTTTTGATATGTATAAAGATTATAGTGAAGGACTTGCTAATATTGCTAACCATCGTATTTTAGCAATTAATCGAGGAGAAAAATTAAAAGCATTAAAAGTAACTTATGAGTTACCTGATGATGAAATTATTAATTATATAAAGAAACATGTTATTAAATTGAATTCACCTTTTGAATCTTTATTATGTGATGCTATTGATGATAGTTATAAGCGTTTAATTCTTCCTTCAGTTGAAACAGAGATTTGCAATGAATTAACTGAAAGAGCAGAAGATGCTTCAATCTTAGTTTTCAAGGCTAATTTGCATCAACTTTTACTAGTTGCACCTATTAAAAATAAAGTGGTTTTAGGATTTGACCCTGGTTATGCACATGGTTGTAAAATTGCTGTTGTTGATGCATATGGTAAAGTTTTAGATACAAATGTAGTTTATCCAACTCCACCTCGTAATCAAATTGATCGAGCTAAAGAAATAGTTTCTACATTAATTAAAAAACATAATGTTAATTTAATAGCTATAGGAAATGGTACCGCAAGTAGAGAATCTCAATCATTTATTGCTTCTTTAATTGAAGAATTACCTGAACCATATAAAAGTGAATGTAAATTTACTGTAGTTTCAGAAGCTGGTGCATCTGTTTATAGTGCTACAAAATTAGCTGCAAAAGAATTCCCAGATTACGATGTCAATCTAAGAAGTGCTGTTTCTATTGCACGTCGTATTCAAGATCCACTTGCTGAACTTGTAAAAATACCACCAGAAGCAATTGGAGTAGGGCAATATCAACATGATATGAATCAAAAGAAATTAAATACTGTTTTGGGTGGTGTTGTTGAAGACTGTGTTAATATGGTTGGTGTTGATGTCAACTCAGCATCTCCATCTTTACTAGAATATGTTTCTGGAATTAGTTCAACTATTGCTGAAAATATTGTTAAATATAGAGAAGAGAAAGGCCCTTTTAAAACTCGTTCAGATTTATTAAATGTTAATAAATTAGGACCAAAAGCATATGAACAATGTGCAGGTTTCTTAAGAATTACTAATGGTGATGCTTTAGAAAACACAGGCGTTCATCCAGAAAGTTATGATGCTACTATTAAACTTTTAAAAGAACTTGGTTTAACTACTAAAGATTTAAATACAGAAAAATGTGTATCATTATTAAATGGTATTGAAAACACAAGTGAACTTGCTAAGAAATTAGGTATCGGTGAACCAACATTAGTTGATATTATAGAAGAACTTAAAAAACCAGGTCGTGACCCACGTGATGAAGCTCAATCTGCTTCATTAAGACAAGATGTTTTAGAAATAAAAGATCTAAAAGAGGGCATGATACTAGAAGGTACTGTAAGAAATATTATGGACTTTGGAGTATTTGTTGATATAGGTGTTCATCATGATGGATTTATACATATATCTAAATTATCTAATAAGTTTGTAAAACATCCACTTGATATTGTAAAACTTAATGATATTGTAAAAGTTAAAGTAATCGGTGTTGATGTTGAAAAGGAACGTATTTCTTTATCATTAAAAGATGTTGAATAATTAAGATTTATATTATGTAAAGAAAGAAGGTGAGCGTAGATGAAGAAAAAGTTATCATTGCTTGGATTAGCAACTTTTGTTTTATTCTCACAAACAGGTTGTTCACTTAAAGATGAGATTGAAATGAAGGAGAAAATTTACGCAATTGAAGGTGATTCTAATTATGGTATCATCACTAAATATACTTATACTTGTAATACATATCGTTACGACTTTGAGATTTCTTTAGAAAAGCAACTAAAACAAAAAGGTGTACCTTTAAATGAGATGGTTGAAAGAAATATTTCTTATAAATATGGACTAAATAGAAGGATGTTTTATACATGTCAATATTCAGAATCTAGTTATGTTGTTGGTTATTATGACTTAATTCCAGACGGCGATATTGTTTTTCATTATGTTAATGAACCTGCTTATGATCTTTATGTATACCAAGTAAATTCTAATTACGCTATTTATATTGCATATCAAGGTGTAATTAATGAAAGCACAGAATTCTATATTTTAAATAGAACCACTGGTGAATTTTATATGGATAATGATTATGAAAAGTATATTGATGAAAATAATCAAAATAAAGATGTAGGTAGCTATTTTAAATATACTGAAAATGGTATTAATTACAATTTATTAACTAATAAAGATGGAGCACACATTACTTCTGAAACTGGAGATTTTAAATTATCTATTGATTATAACTATATTTTAGATAGAAGTGAAAAATTACAAGAAATAGATAGTATTGTAGGTAAAAAGAAGAAAAAAATCTTGTATAACTTTTATGCATACAACGATGAACTCTATATTTATATTCAATCAAAAAGTAGTATGTTTGGAAGAGGATGGTTATGTCCTGTATATTTTAAATATAATATTGAGCATGATGAGTTCTCATATATTGGTGCATCAGATTTTTATGTATTTTCTTTTATTGAAAAATATGCCTAGTAAATAAAATGTTACATATTATTTGTAACATTTTTTTATTATCTTAAAAATTGAATATTACATTTGTATTTATTTTTAAAAAGGCATACAATAATGTCGCACGATAGTTATATTAGATAACGTCGTAGCAGGAGGTTTTATGGTTATTACTATTGATATGGGAAATACCAATATCTTTCTTGGTGTTTACGAAGATGGAACTCTTGTCCATACTTTTAGAACTCTAACTGATCGTAGTAAGAGTTATGATGAATATCTCCAATTATTTAGGGATTTCATTAAATCGAAAGAACTTAATAACCACTTTGAGGGAGCAATACTTTGTTCAGTTGTCCCTTCATTAACGGTGGTAGTTTCTAAGGCTATAAGAGATGCTTTTATAACGGAAGTAAAAATTGTTGGCCCTGGAATGAAAACAGGATTACAAGTTAAAACGAATAATCCTTGTGAAGTTGGAACGGATTTAATTTCTGTTTCTGTTGGAGCATTAGCTAAATATGGTAAACCATGTTTAATTGCTGATTTAGGTACAGCTTCTAAAATTTTACTTGTTGATAAAGAAGGATGTTTTAGTGGTGTAGTTGTCATGCCAGGAATTATGATTTCGGCAAAAGCTTTAGCAAATAATGCAGCTCAACTTAGTGAAACATCATTAGAAGTTCCACCAACTGTATTAGGTCGTAATACTGTTGATGCAATGAATTCTGGATCAATTTATGGAACAGTTGCACAAATAAAAGGTTTGTGTGAAATGATAGAAAAAGAAATCGGATATAATTGTCAAAAGATTTTAACAGGTGGATATGCCCCACTTATTAAAACTTTTTTAGGTGACTTCCAATATGATAGAAACCTTATTTTAGATGGTTTATATAAATTATATGAGAAAAACAGAAAGGAAAAATAATTTATTTTAAATAAATTTAAATAATAATAATATGAAAAATAATAGAAGAATTAGACAAATTACAGGAATAGCTTTGCTATCTGCATTAGCTATTGCTTTACAATTCTTATCAAATTTTATTGCATCAATTGGTATTGCTAGTATTACGTTAGCATTAATACCAATTGTTGTTGCGGCTTGTGTGTATGGACCTTATGCTGGCTTATTAATAGGTGTTCTAGTTGGGGCATCTGTTTTGCCTGGAGCAGTATTTTTCTTAAGTTTTAGTCCAGTAGTTACAGTTTTTGTTTGTTTACTTAAGACGGGTTTAGCTGGATTGTTAGCAGGATTTATTTTCAAATGGCTATGCAATAAAAATACATTATTAGCAGTTATTATAGCTTCTATTTCTGTTCCGCTTGTTAATACTGGTTTATACTTAATAGCAGTTTATGTTTTCTATATTCCAGCTTTTGAAGCAGTACTCGAAGAAGGTACTAATGTATACACATATGTACTTGTTGCGACATTGTCAATTAATTTCTTATTAGAATTCTTATTAAACTCATGCCTATCACCAGTTATTCATCGTTTAATTTTATTATTAAATAAGAAATATGATATTGGGATGATTAACTATAATAAAAAAGATAATGAAGTAGAAGATAATAATAATGATAATAAATCTATAGACTAAATATGAGTGCTCATATATGAATATAATTCATATATGATGCACTTATTCTTTTTTAATATAAAAAATAGTGATATAATAATATGTTGATTAAAGGAGGAATTTTTATGGATTACAATCAAATTGTAAGAGAATATTATGATGAGGCTATTTCAAAATTGAAAGAATGGATTCAAATAGATTCTGTTTACGATCAACAAACAGTAACTGTAGAACATCCTTTTGGTGAAGGAGTGCATCAAGCACTTGAATTTATTGCATCATTAGCTGAAAAAAAAGGCTTTGAAGTTGATAGATGTGATGGCTATTGTACTGAAATTGCTTATGGAACAGGTCCTAAATTAATTGGTATATTTGCTCATGCTGATGTTGTTCCTGTATCTGGAGAATGGAAGCACGCACCTTTTGGTGGTGAAATTGTCGACGATACAATGTTTGGAAGAGGAACTAGTGATGATAAAGGACCTGCAATGGCTGCTTTTTATGCATTATGTGCTTTAAAAGATGCTGGATTAATTAGAGGATACCGTGTTACTTTAGTAATTGGTGGTAATGAAGAAAGTGGGTCAGCATGTTTAGAACATTATTATAATGTAATGTTAAAAAAGTACCCAGATTATGGATTTACTCCAGATGGTGAGTTCCCTTTAATTTATGGAGAAAAAGGCATTGTTAATTATAAAGTTACTGGTGTTAGTGATTTATATCCTATTTTAAGGCTCCATGGTGGGGTTGTTGCTAATTCAGTAATAGATAAAGCTGAAGCAATTCTTGTTAGAGATGATAGTATTGAAGAAGATTTAGCAAAAACAAATTATGATTATGTGGTAGAACATGATGATAATAATACATTTGTTAAATTTTTTGGTAAAGCAGCTCACGGTTCTACTCCTCAATTAGGAGTCAATGCAGGGCTTCAATTATTAGATTTTTTAGGTCAAAAATATGATTTTGAAGAATTAAAGCAACTTGCATATGCTTATAAAGATCCTAGTGGTAAAAATATGGATGAAAAATATTCATCAAAGGAACTTCATGAGACAACATATAATGTTGGGTTAATCAATTATGATAATATGAAATTTGAAATGGTGGTTAATTTCAGATATCCTGAAAATGTTCAAGTACATCCATTAATTACAAGAATTGACAGTAAGACACCATTTAAATCTGAAATAATAGGTGAACCTTCTGCACCTTTATTATTTGATCCTGAATGCAAGATGGTAAAAGCACTAGAAGAAGTATATATCAAAGAAACAGGTGACACTGTTAATAAGAAAATGACAATTGGTGGAGGAACTTATGCAAAAGAAACAAAGAATACTATTGCATTTGGTTCTGCTTTCCCTGGAGTAGATTGTCGTATTCACAATAGTGACGAATTTATTTTATTAGAACATTTTAGAAAGAGTATGGCTATTTACGCACATGCGATAATGGCACTTGGTATTGAAATATGAGAATGAAGCATAAACCCTGGGCTGAACCTTTTTTAGAAAGCCATAAAGAATTTGTAATAACTCTAGATAATTTTAATGATAAAGAAGTTATTGAATTCTTAAATAACGAGAATATATATATGGAAATAGGAACTGGAAAAGGTGGGTTCTTATTAGGAATGGCTAAAAAGAATCCTGATAAATTTTATTTAGGTGTTGAAATTAATGAAACAGCTGCGGGATTTTGTGCTAAAAAAATTTATGAAAATGAACTTAAAAATGTAAAGCTCATTAATATTGATGTTAAATATTTATTTGATCATTTACCTCAAAATCATTTTGATGGTATTTATTTAAATTTTTCTGATCCATGGCCAAAAAGAAGACACGAAAAAAGAAGACTTACACACCCTTCTTATTTAAATGGATATCATAAAATTTTAAAGGATAAAGGTTTAATTATTCAAAAAACAGACAATAAAGAATTATTCGATTATTCTTTAGAAAAGTTTGATGAAAATGGATGGAATATTACATCTGTTGATTATAATTACAAGTTATTAGATGATGATGTCTCGACTGAATATGAAATTAAATTTAGAGAAAAGGGCACTTTAATTAATAGAGCTATTATTGAAAAAGGAGATGACCATAATGGGAATTAGTAATCATTCATTAGAATTATTAAAAACATTAACACAATTAAACGGTATTTCAGGACATGAAAGTGAAGTACGTAATTATTTAAAAGAAACATATACATCTTTAGGTTATGAAACAATTAAAGATAATCTTGGTTCAATATTTGCAATTAAGAAATGTGGTAAGGCAAATGCAAAAAAAGTATTAGTTGTTTCTCATATGGATGAAGTTGGATTCATGGTTACAGGAATCACATCTAATGGTATGATTAAAGCTACTGCTGTTGGTGGTTTAAATGATCAAACATTATTGTCATCTAGAGTTTTATTAAAAGGTGAAAAAGGTTATCTTTATGGAACTATTGGAAGTGTACCACCTCATCTAATGTCATCAGCTGATAGAGAAAAACCTACCCCACTATCTTCAATGTTATTTGACTTTGGCTTTACTTCTAAAGAAGACGCTTTAGAAGCTGGTGCTTATATTGGAGCAATGATGGTTTTAGAAGGTAAATTCGAAGTTTTAAATAATGGTAAAAGATTATTAGCAAAAGCTTTTGATGATCGTCTTGGTTTAGCTGTAGGAATTGAACTTTTAGAACAATTAAAAGAACAAGAATTAGATTATGATTTATATATTGGTGGATCTGTTCAAGAAGAAGTTGGATGTCGTGGTGCATTAACATCTTCTACATTAGTAAAACCAGATTTGACAATTGTTATTGATTGTTCTCCTTCAAGAGATTCTTCAGGAAATAAAGAAGAATTAGGTCAACTAGGAGAAGGTGTTTTATTAAGAGTAATAGATGGAAGCATGATTGCTTTCCCTAAATTAATAAAGTATCAAAAAGAGCAAGCAGCAGAATGTGGAGTAAAGGTTCAATATTTTACTTCTCCTGGTGGAACTGATGCTGGTGCTATTCATAAAAATTATGATGGTATATTAACATTTACTCAATGTCTTTGTGCTAGATCTATTCATACTTGCTCTACCATTTTGGATAGTGATGATTATGTCTCTTGTTTAAATTTAACTTTACATATGCTTAAAACATTAACAAGTGCAAAGATTATAAGCTTACAAGAGGAAGATTAATATGAATAAGTATTCGATGTTTTATAATTACCATATTATTGGTGATATCTTGATGATTGTATTTAATCATAAAGAAAAACCTACTCATTATACTAAAAAAGATGATGTTGTCGGTATTTATCATAATGAAGAATTAATAGGTATTAATATTTTTGATTTTTCAAATATTTGTAAAATTAAATCAGAAGGTTTAATTATTTTGCCACCTAAAGAATTAATTGATGCTATTAACTCAAAATTATTAAATGCTGGTTTTGAAAAATTAGAATATATTAATGAATCAGGTTTTAAAATTGGTAAAGTATTAACATGTGAAGAACATCCTGATAGTGATCATTTACATGTTTTAACAGTTGATATCGGAAATGAAATTTTAGATATTGTATGTGGTGCACCTAACGTTGAAGAAGGACAAAAGGTAGTAGTTGCTACTCCATATACAACAATGTTTGATGGAAGTGAAATAATTCCTTCTGAATTAAGGGGAATAAAAAGTAATGGTATGTTATGTTCTCCTAGAGAACTACATTTAGAAAACGCTCCTGCAAAAAGAGGAATTCTTGTTTTAGAAGATGACGCTGAAGTTGGAAGTGATTTCTTTTTAAGAGGATAAAATTATGGTAAATGAAGTTGAATTAAAAAAAGAAGGTAAAATATCTCGTTTAACAAATAAAACTTTTAATTTTCCAAAAGAACTAAAAGAAGGCTTTTATTCTGCTAATTATTTTTTAAAGACTAGAGAAATAGTAAAAAAACATCTTGCGAATAATAAAGTGACGATGCAATTTTTCCAAAGAGCTGATGATGTAATGGTTTGTGGACTTGATGAAGTAATTGCTATGCTTCATACTTGTGCAGAAAATCCTCAAGATTTAGAAATATTTGCTTTAAATGATGGAGACCTTATTTCTAATGGTGAACCAGTTTTAAAAATTACTGGTAGATACGAAGATTTTGGATTTCTTGAATCAGCAATTGATGGAATTTTGGCTCGTCGCAGTAGTGTTGCAACAAATACTATGCGTGTTATGAGAGTCACAAATGGTAAACGTGTTTTAAATATGGGAGATCGTCAAGATGATTTTAGAACTCAAATTGGTGATGGTTATGCTTCATATGTTGCTGGTTTAAGTGTTGTTTCTACTGATGCTCAAGCTTATTGGTATGGTGGAAAAGGTGGAGGAACAATGCCTCACGCTTTAATTCAAATGTGTGATGGAGATATATGTAAAGCAGCTGATATTTATTTAGACACATTCCCTGATAGAAAAGTAACAGCTTTAATTGATTATCATAACAATGTTGTTTATGATTCCGTTATGCTAGCTAAACATATGAAGGGTATGTTACAAGCTGTTCGTGTTGATACATCAAAATCATTAATTGATCATTATTTTGATGATAAAGACACAAGTGGCTTTGATCCTCATGGAGTATGTAAAGAATTGATTTTTGCACTTCGTGAAGAATTAGATAAAGCTGGCTTTAAAGATGTTCAAATTATTGTTTCATCTGGCTTTACTTGGGAGAAAATTAAAGAGTGGGAAGATTTAAATGTTCCTGTTGATGTTTATGGAGTAGGAAGTTCTTTACTTCCTGTAACTGTAGGATTTACTGGAGACCTTGTTAATTTAAACGGCAAACCTCAAGCTAAAGAAGGTCGCGAAGAGATTCCTTCTAATAGATTAAAGAAAGTTAATTTTCCTATTTATTAATAAAACAAGCTTTGGCTTGTTTTTTTACTATTTGCAAAAATATTATATTATTGTTAAAATTTAATTAAGGAATCTGGAGGTATATCATGAAAGTATATTTAGAGAATAAATTTATATCTATTGGTGGTGATTCCAAAGTTTGTGATGAACAAGGAAATCAATTATTTTTTGTTGATGGGAAAGCTTTATCTTTTACAAGTAAAAAATTAATTAAAGAAATGCCTTCCAAAAAAGTATTATACATAGTAAAAAACCGTCCTTTCTTCAATATTTTTTCTTATAAAACTCATGTATATAATGATAAACATGAAAAAATATTTACTTTAAAGATTAGTAAAATCACTTTTAAATATAAAGTTTTGAATTCTAAGCATAATATTGTTTTTGATAAAAAATTATTAAAAACTAGTGCTCCTGTTTTAATTGATAATGTAGAAGTTGGAAAAATCAATTTGGAATTATTTTCAACTCTTTTTACAGATTGTTTTTCAATTGAAACAGAAGATCCTTCATTACTTCCACTATTAATAGCAATTGTTGTCGCATTTGATAACATTAGAGATAATCAGGCAAGAGATATATGAGAATTCAACCTATTTTAAACGTTTTAGTTACTGGTGCTGGTAATGGCATTGGTAAATCAGTTTGTGAATATTATTATAGTAAAGGCATAAATGTAATTGGTATAGATATTATCTTTAATGAAAAAGCACCATACCCTACATTTGTTGCAGATATTACTAACAAAGAAAGTTTACAAATTGTCAGTGACTATTTAAATAAAAATAAAATTATTTTAGATGCAATTGTAAATATTGCAGGTGTTTTTACTATCGGTTCTTTTATTGAACATGATTTTGATAAAATTAAAAAAGTAATGGATGTTAATGTTTTAGGAACGATGCTTGTTAATCAGATTATGTATAAACATCTTTCTAAAAAAGGAAGAATCATTGTTACAAGTAGTGAAGTAGCTCCTCTTGATCCAATGCCTTTTAATGGTATCTATAATGTTTCTAAGACTGCAATTGATAGTTATAGTCAATCATTACGTCAAGAATTAAATTTATTAGGTCAAAAAGTAATAACTATTCGACCTGGAGCTGTAAAGACTAATTTAAGTGAAGGGTCATTAACTAAAACTTTGGAATTAACAAAAAATACTGTTCTTTACAAAGAACAGTCTAATAATTTTTATAAATTAGTTAAGAATTTTATGGGTACTCCAATTGCTCCTATAAAAATGGCTAAAACTTATTACAAGGCCTTAGTTAGTAAACATCCAAGATATATTTATAATAAGCATCGTAATCCAGGTTTAGTCTTATTAAGTATTTTACCAAAGAAATGGCAATGTGCGATTGTTAAAGCATTAGTAAAATAATAATTTTATTCTTTAGTCATTTGATTACTTGAATCAATTTTCTTTTTTGATGCAATCTTTCTTCTAATAATTTCAATTACTAAGAATATTGCATAAGGTATGAAACACATAATAAAGAAACTTATTAGAAAAACAATATAGTAAACTGGAAATGGAACATATGGCTTAACTAATGTATCAATAATAGGAAAAGTTGCTGGAGTTAATGGATGAAGATAAAAGAAGTTAACAACTGTATCACTATTAACGCTATGAGCAATAAAATTACATGTAACAGCTATTAAAGAGAAAACTATAAATATTATAAATGAAAATGGATAATACTTTAGGTTTTCTTTTTTTCCTGCTTCAAATGATACAAAAGTAAGAGAATTTATTCCTACAAGAAGCACATGGAAAATCGCACTATAAAATGATAGAAAAACATAATCTGGTTTTAACATAGCTGTAGGATTGACAAAATAGGCAATAGAAGCTGTTAAACCAACAAATGAAAGATAACTAATAAAAGTCTTTTTAATTTTTTCATTTTTAATAAAATAAATTGGAATTAATAAATACATAGGAGTTGAGCAAAGTTGAAAAGGAATTAAAGTTAAATCTGCAACTCCAACGGCAAAAGAAAAGATAACTTTAACAACTTCTAGACCAATTAAATAAAAACCAAATATAGTTAATAATAATTTCTTTTTCTTTTCATATTTTTCGTCTTGATAACGATATCCAAAAAATGTACTAACGGCAAAAGTAATGACAGCAATTATTATCATTATAATATGCAATGTACCAAATTTTTCTGGTTTATTTGTCCACATAAATATCACTTCCACTTCCTAAATTTTAATGATTAAATTACATATATTTGTTAATTAAATTATGAAGAAATATTTTGTTTTAGTCAAATATTTTCTTAGCTTAATGTATTTTTGCATATAAAAAAACATTGTTACAAATGAATGCAACAATGTTTTTAGAGTGAAAATTATATTAATATAACAACAAAAGTTAGAGCTAAAACTAGAACGAATCCGAAACAAACCATTCCTAGAGCAAATGAGAATGTTGATGTTTCATCGTGGAAATAGTCATTAACAGTTAATGCTATACCATAATATTTTTCAGCATATTTATGTGGATTCTTTTTATTTGGTTTTATCTTATCAATTAACATACCTATCTTATAACTTAATGGATATTTATTATAGTGATAAGTATGAGATCTTAATATTGTTTTTCTTAATAAATAAATTGATCCATCTATAATTATAGAGAAAGATTTTAATATTAATAAACAAATTGTCATTACTATTCTAATAATAAAGATATAACCTTTTTCTAAATCCAAGAATGAAGGCCATAAATTTAGATATTCCTTGTTTTTAATTAATAATAAACGAACAATTACACCATAAATAAATGCACCGATTAATAGAGAAATTAATGCACCTTTAATGCTTTCCCATGAAAAGAAATGAATCGTGTGTTCGAGTGGTTCAACATTAAAGAATTCCATTGCTGCTCCAGATAAAGGAACATTGATTATATTTGGAACTACACCAAGAATTGGAATAATAAGTGAAGAAATAATGAGAACAACTGTTGTAAGTGGGGAACAATAATTTTTCATGTTGTCAAATTGTAGTTGTTTTTCATCATCACTATTTTTTTCAATAAACAAGTTAACAAATAGTTTAGTCATATAAGCTATTGTTAATCCACCTGAGATTAAGAAAATCCATTCTACAATTTTAAAATAAACAAGTTGTCCACCAGTTAATTCATTAATATGAATATATTCAACGATGGATTCATGAATCATTGTTTTAGATACATATCCATTAAGACCTGGTATACCCATAATTCCTAAGGCACCAATTAAAAATACAATCATAAATAATGGTTTCTTACGACCAAAACCTTTGATATCATTAAGGTTTAATGTATGTAAGTTCATCGCTACTAAACCAGCACTCATAAATAAAACTAATTTAATTGATGAGTGATTGATCATATGTAATAATGCACCTTGACCAGCAAGAGCACCTTCCTCTCCTAAAAGTGTCATCATAGCAATACCTACTAATATAAAGCCTATTTGAGACATTGAAGAGCAAGCAAGTGTTCTTTTTAAATCAATTGAGAATAAAGCGAGTATTGCACCAAAGAACATTGTTATTACTGCAAAAACTAATAATGTTTGTCCCCAAGATGCATTAGCAAAGAAGATGTTTGATGTAATAACAATAATTCCATAAACACCAGTTTTTGTAAGAATACCTGAAAGTAATGCACTTGCAGGAGCAGGAGCTACTGGGTGAGCTTTAGGTAACCAAATATGAAGTGGATACATACCAGCCTTTGCTCCAAAACCTAATAACATCAAAATACCAGATGTAAAAATAAATGGTGTTACTCCGTTTAAAGTAATGTAATCTTTAATTCCTTCAAATGAATATGTTCCGGTTTTAAAATATAGCATAAACATACCCATTAATAAAATCATACCTGAAACGACTGCGACAGCTAGATAAGTACCACCAGCTTTCATTGTTTCTTCTTTTTCATCATGAACAACTAAAGGATAAGATGCGAATGACATTAACTCAAAGAAAATAAATGTTGTAAATAAGTCATTGGAAAAGAAGACTCCAACAACACCAGATAAAGTTAATAAATAGAAGAAATAGTAACGATCTTTATTTATGTAATGACGCATATAGTCTTTTGAAAATGTAATCGTTGCAAGCCATAAAAAGATAGATACAGTTGCATAAATAATTCTAAATGCATCAGCTTTAAAAGATAAAGACATTCCACAAAGCGAAGGAATAAGTAATTCTTTATTTCCATTTATAACAAATAATATAATCAAAATAATCATTGATATCATTTCAATTAAATTAATACTTATTGCGAAAATTTCTCTAAGTTTAGGGAATCTTTTTGAAATAAAGAATGAAATCGTTCCAAATACCATAGGGAAGAATATTAAGAATAAGATTAAAAAGATCATATTATAGAACACCTCCTAAAAGTATAGAAGATATTAGTTCGACAAATGGTTGAGAGATAATACCTAAGATAATCGATAAGGCACTAAAAACAATAAATGTTGATAGATATAATTTATTAGGTTCTTGAGATTTATCATAAATTTCTTGATTTATTTCATTTGGTTTATACATAAATGCTCTAAAAGGAATATTTAATGTATATACAGCAGTAAGTAGTGCTGACACTAAAATACAACCTATACCTATATAACTAAAAGCATTACCTAATTCAATACTTGCCATACCGATATACCATTTAGAAATAAAACCAGCAAATAGTGGGACTCCGATTAATGATAATGATGCAATTGTAAAGTTAATGAATGTAATTGGCATCTTTTTTCCAAGCCCATTAAGTTCATATACATAATGAGCATGAGAATTTTTAATGATAGCACCACAAGTAAAGAATAAACAAATTTTAGCAAATGAATGGAATAACATATGTAATACAGCTGCTAATAATCCAGTCTTATTCATAAACGAAACTGCTAATAAAATATAAGATAAGTTTGATATAGTTGAGTAAGCAAGTCTTCTTTTGAAATGTTGCTCCTTTAATGCCATCATCGAACCATATAGAATTGTAATAGATGACATTATTATAGTAACTACTTGTACCCATGAATTAGACATCAAATTATAATTGAAATTATAAAAAGTTGATCTCATAATTGCAAAGACACCAGCTTTAACAACTGCAACTGCATGGAGTAATGCAGTAGTAGGAGTAGGAGCAGCACCAGCCATTGGTAACCAGAAGCATAAAGGGAAGACAGCTGATTTTACACCAAATCCTAAGAAAGTTAATAGATAAGCAACTAAGGATATAGTACTATTAGATTCAATCAAACCTCCAAAAGTAAACTCACATGATCCACTTAAATGTAAAAGAATAATCAATCCAACAAGAGCAATAGATGAACCTGTTAATGAAAAATATAAATAATAGCGTCCAGCCTTTCTAGCTTCAGGAGTATAAGTATGTACAATAAGTGGTAATGTAACGATTGTTAATAATTCATAAAAGATAAATAAAGTAAATAAATTGCTTGCAAATGAAATACCAAGAACAACACCAAAAGTCATAACATAATAAGCATTATATTTTTCTTTTCGTTCTTCATCCTTCATATAAGCATAAGAATATAAAAGTGAAAATGGCCATAAAAGCGAAACCATACCAGCAAATATTTTACCTAAACCATCAAGCTTTATTCCTAGGTTTATTTTTTCAGATAAAATAATAATTTTTGAAGTTTCAGTATTAATAGTAAATAAGAATACAAAAGTAATTAGTGAAGTTAATATAACGCTAACTAAAGAAATAATTTTATATATTTTTTCATTAGTAATATTAACTATTCGTAATATAATGCCGGTAATAATCGGTAATAATATAGGAATTAATAAAAATAAGCTACTCATAATAATACCTCTAGAATAAGAATCCTTGAACTGCAGAAATAATGTAATTTGAAAAAATACCAATTAATACTGCAGAAACAGTTAAAATAATCAAGACAGTAGACATCAATTTATTTTCTTTTACTTTTGAAAATTCTTGATTTTTATCTCCTGGGAAGAATGCTTTTATTGTAATAGGTAATAAGTAAAGGGCTGTAAAAACAGCTGAAGTTAATAAAACAATACAAGCGATAATACCAACTGCTGTTGATCCACTATTTAAAGCACCCATAGCTAGATACCATTTTGAAGTGAATGGACCAGTAGGTGGAATACCAATTAATCCTAGTGAACATATTGTATAGCACCACATTGTGATTGGCATTTGTTTTCCAACACCTGTTAATTCATCAACATTATGTTTTTGTAAATTGTGGATCATAATACCAGCTACTAAGAATAAGCAAACTTTAATACAAGCATGAGAAGCAATGTGTATAAAAGAACCTGCTAGTGATTGTTCGTTTAATAAACTGATACCTAATAAAATATAAGATAATTGAGAAACAGAAGAGTAAGCTAAACGTTTCTTAAAATTATTTTGTAATAAAGCAAGACCAGAGCCTAATAAAATTGTGATTAAAATTAATGTAATCCAAGTATATTGCAACCATGTTCCTTTTATAAAGTCTGTACCTACTATAAAAAATAAAATACGAACGATAAATAAGACACCAGCTTTAGTAATGATACCAGAAAGAACGGCTGATGCAGGAGCTGGAGCAACAGGGTGAGCTGTTGGTAGCCATTCTTGTAATGGGAACATACCTGCTTTTGTACCAAAACCAATAAATGCAAGTAGTAATGAAACTAAAATCAATGTTTTGTGTGCGTTAGCTTCAGTTAAATCTAGTGATCCACCTAAAACAAATTCGCAACCATTTGTTGTATAAGCATATAAAACAAAGACAGCAAATAATCCTAAAAAGGCACCACCTATTGAATAAATTAAATATTTAATAGCAGCTCTAATTGATTCTTTAGTTTTATCATAAAGAACTAGTGGCATTGAAAGAAGTGTTAGCATTTCAAATCCAAGATAAAGGGTTATTAAGTTACCTGAATAACATAATAATAAAAGTGTTGCTTCAGACATTAAGTAGAAAGAGAAGAATTTATTTGAGTTCTCATCGTGTTCAAAATATCTAAAAGCATATAAGCTAACTAATAAGAATATAACTGAAATGATGATAGCAAAGAAATTTGAAACCCCATCATTTTTAAATAAAATCAACAAATTATCAGTTAATTTAAAAAGTTCTACTCTTTGTCCACTAAAAATAGTTAAAAGAATGACGCTTATTACTATTAAACTTGATAGTGAAGAAATCAAAATGTTAATTAATTTTTTATTTTGTGTTTTTAAAAAGTGAACTACTATTCCTAATATTAATGGAACAAGTATAGAAATAAACATAAAAATAAACATATCTTCCCTCCTATGCAAACATATCTAAACCTTTTTGTATTACTACAATAATATAAGGTAGAGAGCCAATAACTATATTAATTAATGAAAAACCAATAACACTCAATTTAAAAGCAAATGAGCTTTTTTCTTTAATGGTTTCATTAGTAGCAACTTCAAGAGGAGAGTAAATAGTAATAATTGTTCTTAAGAAATAAATTGTATTTAATAATGTAGAGATAACTAATGATGCAAGAGCAAGTGATACTTGTAAAGTTGATATTGTTGCGTCTAGAGCACCCATAATTAATAAACATTTAGTAGCAAATCCAGCAAAGAATGGGAAACCGACCATAGATAGAGAACCTATCGTATATCCAATTCCTGCGATAATATCTTTCTTTCCAGACCCCTTTAAAGATCTAAATCTTGCATCCCCATTCGATACGCTAATTAATCTATTACTAGAAACAAATAATAAAGGTTTAGTACATGCATGACATAAAATTTGTATTATTGCACCAACAATACCTGCAGGTCCTAAGCCAATACCCATATAGATATAACCAATTTGAGCTGCTGATGAAAAAGAAATCATACGATTTATTTTTCCTTGTCTTATAGCTGAAAGAGAACCAAATATCATACCTAGAGCACCAACGATTAAATAAACACCAGTAAGTTTTAAAGAGTTAATAGTATCCCAACCGAATGTACGATAAATCATTTTAATTAGTAAAATAATGTAACCTTTTGAAATAACACCAGATACGATTGATGCAGAAGTTGTTGTAGATTCACCATATGCATCTGGCATCCAAAAGTAAAATGGGAACATACCACTTTTAATGCCTAATCCAACTGAAATTAATAAACATGAACAAATAATTGCTGGAGTATTTTTGTTATTAGTTACTAAAGTTGTTAATGCTTCTTTAATGTAACTCATAGATAAATAACCAGTTAAGTCATATAAGAAAATAATACCAAGTAAGAATAGACCAGAGCCGATCAAATTAAATATCATATATCTTATTGCAGCTACTGTAGTATTGCCTTTTTCTTTAATCATAATTAGGCCAATACTTGCGAGTGTAGATATTTCTAAGAAGACATAGCCTGTAAAGACGTCGTTAGTATAAATTAATGCAATTAAAGCAACTAGTACTAAGTTTAATAAAACATACATAAAGTGTTCTTTATTTTCACTTATATCTTCTTTAATATCTTTTTGTCCTCCGAGTAATGATAATAAAATAATAAGAGGAAAAAATATTGCAAATATTGATTCTAGAACACCAAATCTAATTTCATTACAAAATGGAGCAGGGAAATGACCCATTGGATATTCTATGCTTCCTTCTTTTAGGGTTAGCATTAGAACACATATTCCAAATGCAACAGAAATACTATCAACAATAATTGTAATAATTCGTGATGCTTTTCCTTTTAATATTGCACATAAAACTACAGCAACAAAAGCTAAAATGATTGTAAACAAGGGGAAATTTTTAAAGAATTCCATATCTAGTCCTCCTTGTGTTTGTGTATTGCATGATACACTTCATCTAAATTAAGAGTGTGATATTTTGAATATAACCTTACTGTTAGTGCTAAAGATATAGCTGTAACAGAAACAGAAACAACAATACCTGTTAAGACTAGACCAGCAGGAATAGGATTTACATAAGATGAAGGATCGGTACTACCATTATTTAAGATTGGTGGGACACGATCACCTTGAATATATCCCATAGATGCAAGAAATAAGTATGTTCCTGTATCCATAATATTTAACCCAATAATTTTCTTTAATAAGTTACGATGGAATAAGAGTAGAGCAAACCCAATGCCAAATAATAAGATGGCAACTACTTCTACTAAATGATCAAGTAAAGCTTGTAGCATATTAGATTTCTCCTTTCTTAAATAATGAATAGAATCCAAACATTGTGCATGTAACAACTAATCCGACACAAACATTTAAAATAAAGATTATGCCTCCACTTAAGATAGCACCAGGTTCGCCTAATGGAATTACTGAATGCATACCATTAGCACCTGTAAAGAATGAATATGTTTTACATCCACAATATGTTAATAAAGATAGTGAAGTAATAACTTTGAAAGATTTTTGCTTGAAGAATCTTTCCGAATTATTAAAGCCAAATGCAATTGAATAAAGAATTAATCCTGCACCCATGATAGCTCCGCCGGAGAAACCTCCTCCAGGAGAAATGGATCCATTTAATACTACATATGCACCGAATAATAAAATAATAGGAACAAGGATAGAACAAGTAATTTGTAAAATTGGATCTTGTACAATTTTAAATTTTTCTTTTAATGTTGCATTGTCTTTAAAACCTTGTAATAAAATCATTACACAAGTAACAGCAGTAAAAAGAACAAAAGATTCACCAAGAGTATCAAATGCACGATAATCTAAAATCATACCTGTTACAAAGTTGGTTGCGCCTGTATCACCAATACCATCCTTAATATATTTATCAATTATTTCATTTAGAGTAGGATTATTTAATTCATCTCCAAAGACTGGTAAGAATGTAACACAATATAATAAGGAACAAATAAATAATAATGATGCAACAATTGCTATAAAATAATAAATTCCAGATTCAAATTTATGAGATTTCTTTTTAATTGCAGCAGTTGCTTGTTTGTTAGGTTTTTTAGCTTTTATAGTATCATCATAATTAACAACTAAATCTTCATCGTTTTCAATATTTGAAAGCAAATCTTGACTTTCACCTAAAAAGTTTTTATTTTTCATGAGATTCACCTTCTTTTATTTCTACTTGAGATGATTCTTCAAGTACACTATTTTCATTGTGTTTATCATCGACTTTATTTAAGTTAGAATCAATTTGTTTAATCTTCTTTAAAGTTAAGAAAAATAAAACACTTGTTACACCTGCACCAACAGCAGCTTCCGTAATTGCTAAATCAGGTGCTTGTAATAAAACCCAAATAACAGACATGACTACTGAATATGAACTAAAGATTATAATAGATGTTAATAAATTCTTACTTAATCCAGCAGCAATAGCACAGACAACTAAAAAAACTAATAAAATAATTTCAAATATTTCCATTAGTTGTCACCTTCTTCCTTATCTTCTACTTTTTCACTAGAATCAACTTGCGTTTGATTAACTTCTTTTTTTACTTGATCGTCAGTTAAGACTTCAAGTTTAGAAATAAAGTGACTTGCTACAGGACTTGTTAGCCATAAAAAGATAACAATAAAGAATAATTTTATAGATGTTGCATTAAATCCATTAGCAATAGCAATTCCTAAGATAATACAAAATAAACCCATCGTATCTAATAAAGCTGCTGAGTGCATTTTGTTTAAAACGAATTTAAATTTATAAATTCCAATAACTCCTATAATAAATAGGAAAAGGCCTAAAAGAATAAAGAAAGCAGAAAAACCAAAAGTTACCCAAGTCATTATTTTTCATCCTCCTTTTCTTCTTTTTTATTATCTTCTTCAATTGTAGGAATAATATTAGTTGCTTTATGTTCTTCGATATAGCGATTAATAAAGACATTACTTAAAACGACAACTGATAAGAAAGATATTAAAACATAAATAATACATACATCACTTAAGTATGATTGCTTTAAAAATACTGAAAGAATAGCAATAATTGAAGTAACAAAAGTACCAGTCATATTGATAGTAACAATACGATCAGTTACACGAGGGCCTATAATAGTTTTAATAAGAATAAATAATAGACCAATACCTAAAAGGCATAATGTTCCAATAATTAGATATTCAAAAGCTAGTTCTGGTGTCATTATTTTTTGCCCTCCATTCTTCTTAATAGTTTAACTAATGTACTATTTTCAATTCCTTCAAAGTATTCTTTTCTTAAACAATGAACAATAAAAACACCACCATTTTTCTTTGTTTTATCACAAGAAATAGTGATAGTTCCTGGAGTAAGAGTAATAGAATTTGCTAGTAATGAAATTAGTAATTCGTTTTCTAAATCAATGTGTATTTTGATAATCTGTGGTTCAGGAGTTTGTTTTCTTTTTAATATTAAAGAGACAACTTTTAAATTTGAAACTATAACATTAATAAATAAAACAATTCCATAAGCAATAAATAAATGAATGTGCTTTATAAAAAAAATATCTGTTTTAAAGCTCCATTTTGTAAATTTAATCATAAACCAATATATTAATGCACTTAATAAAAGGCCAATGATAACAATTTGTAGAAATTTTGTATCAAATGCAAAATGAGCATTCAATAATAACCATATTAAAAAAATGATTATAAACATTTCTCCACCTTCTTTCACCTTTAAAACTATACCACTATAAGATTTTTAAATCAATTATTACATAGTAATAATATAGTATTTATCATAAATATTTTTTTATTAATGAAATATGTTTTTCTTAACAATAAAGTACAAAAAAAATAAAATTTGTTTTTTTTTATCAAAACTAGTCGTTATTAGTGCTATAATACTTTTGTTAAAGGAGAGATTTTAAATGAGTTTATTTAGTTCTAGCATAGGTAGACATTTAAACGGCCATAAAGAATTATCAAAACATGCCGAAATAATTGATCTTCGTGCGAAAGCTGGACAAAAAGTTTATTTCCCTACTATTTGTTCAAATAATACTCCACTTAATGTTTTAGTTAAACCTGGAGATAAAGTTAAAGCTGGACAAAAAATAGCAGAAAGAACTGATTTTTATGTTCCAATTTATGCATCTGTATCTGGCACTGTTTTAGATGAAGAAGTCCTATTTAGTACAAATGTCAATAAACCTATCAAACACATCGTTATTGAAAGCGATGGTACTCACAAACAAAATAGGAAACTAAAAACTGTTACTTTAGAAAGTACTCAAGAAGAAATTTTCAAGGCTATTAAAGAAGCAGGTTTAGTTGGTCTAGGGGGTGCTGGGTTCCCTACTTATGTAAAATATAATAACCCACAAAATATCCACACATTACTTGTTAACGGAGTAGAATGTGAACCATTCTTAACAACTGACTATGTTCAAATGTCAAGAGAAGTTGAATATTTAATGAGTGGTTGTGAATTATTAATGAAAGCAAGTGGAGCTGAAAAAGCTATCATTGCTATTAAAGTTCATAAAGAAGATGTTAAAAATGCGGTTAATAGTAAATTAGCAGAACATCCTAATATTAAATTAGTTGAAGTTCCTGATAAATACCCAATGGGTTGGGAAAGAACTTTAATTAGACAAATATTTAAGAAGACTTATAACAAATTACCTTCTGAAGTTGGTATTGTTATAAATAACGGTCAAACAGTTATAGAACTTGCAAAAGTATTATTAGAAGGTCATCCTATGACTGAAAGAATGGTAACTGTTTCAGGTGACGCAATTAAAGAACCACATAATGTTTTAATTAATATTGGTACTCAAGCTAAAGAATTAATTGAAGCATGTGGTGGTATCACAGAAGAAGACTGTAATTTAATTCCTGGTGGTCCAATGTGTTCAAAGGCTGTTAATAATGATGTATTCCCATTAAATATGCAAATGGGTGCACTTACTATATTAAAAGTAAGAACATTTGTCGAAGAACCATGCTTAAGATGTGGTGCTTGTACAGGTCATTGTCCAGCAGGTCTTCAACCAGTTGAAATTAGAAGTGCTTTAAAAGCAAAAGATTACGATAGATTATTAAAACTTGATGTCTTATCTTGTGTCGAATGTGGTATGTGTTCATATACATGTCCTTCTCGTATTGAACTTACAGATGCTGTTAAGAACGCAAAACCAGTTGTCAAATTCAAGATGGCACAAGCAAAGAAATAAGGAGGTAAGAAAATGGCTTTTAAGACAAATTCAGCTCCTTATCAAAGAGCTAAAAAATCAACTCTACAAATTATGATAGAGTTAGCAATTGCACTTGCAATTGTTTGGATTGCTGCGATTGTTACAACATTTATTAAATTAGGTTCTCCATATGGTGTTAAATCTATTTTGTTAATGGTTGTATCATTAGCTACTACAGCAGTTTGTGATGTTTTAACAACATTATTTAGAAATTTTAGAGTTCTAAAAGGTAAAGAACTTGGAAAAAAGATACTTTATGATTTAGTTCATAATTATTCTTGGATTACTGCAATGATTCTTACTTTAATTTGCCCTGTCTGGACAAGTTATTATGCAATCATTTGTGGTTCAATCTTTGCTACTTTAGTTGTTAAAAATTTATTTGGTGGTTTTGGATCAAACATTTTCAACCCAGCTGCTTTTGGTAGAATTTTTATTCAACTATGTTTCTCATTAGCAGTTCCTGCAGGAATTACTAATGGTGTTGTTTCTGGAGCTACATTAACAGGTGTTGTTAATTCAAGTCAACAATGGCTTGGTGCTTTAGAAATCGATGGCTTTGGAATTAAAGAAATCTTATTAGGTACTTATTTTGGTACAATGGGTGAAACATTTACTATTCTTCTTTTAGTTTTAGGTGTTGTCCTTGCTATTAGAGGAGATATTAACTGGAGAGCTCCTGTATTCTATGTAGGTACTGTCGCTGTTACTTCAATAATAATTGCATTAGTATTAGGATTTGAAAATCCTTTATTATATGTTGTATATCATCTAGGTTTAGGTGGATTAATGTTTGGTGCTGTATTTATGATTACAGACCCTGTCACAACTCCTACTGCACCTGTTGGTAATTGCTTTGTTGGAGTATTTGCAGCATTAATGACTGTTTTATTAAGAATTGCTACAAATGGTCCTGAAGGTGTTGTTTACTCAATTGCACTTGTTAACTTAATTACTCCAGCTATTGATAGAATCTGTGTTGGTAAAACATCTGCTCATAAAGGAGTTAAATATGGTGTAACATTTGGTACTCTAGCAGCTTCTATCTTATTGTGTGTAGGTTGTTCATGGGCTTTAAACGGTGGTCGTGAAGTCAATGAAATTAATGGAATTTCACGTAAAGAATATGATGAATTAAAATCATATGTAAATTTTGAATTCATGGATGAAAAAGGTTATGAATTCATGAAATATGAAAAAACAATTGGCTCATATAGTAGTCTAACTTCTGTTGGCAATTGTTCATCTGCATATAGTATCATTGATGAAAATAATAATGTAGTTGCTGCTGTTTACTGTGTTCAAGTTAGTGGTATTTCAATTGATAATGGATATAATGTTTCTGAGAAAACTGGTGTTGCTTACGTTGCTATTTCAACAACAACTGATCAAATTATTGATATGTCACTAGTTAAAGTTCCATATGTTGGAGCATATTTAGATAAAGTTAATGGTGGAGTTAATGATTTTGATTATGCAAATAATAATATTTTAGATAAAGAACCAAATCAGATTATTACAGGTGCTACTTATTCAGCAATAGGTATTAAAAATCTTGCACAAGCTGCCGTTGATGTTTATCAAGGCGAATATAAAGCATAGGAGGTAAGTACGATGAATAAATTAGTTAAATTGCCATTATTCCTAGGCGCAGTCGGATGTATTTGTGGTGGCGTTCTTGCTGCTGTAAATTTTGTTACAGAACCAGTTATTGCTGCTAATGAAGAAAAGAAAGCAAATGCTGCTTTCTATGAACATTTTTCTAATTTTAGTAAGAAAAATGTTGTAACAGTAAAAGATGAGCTTGCTTCTGCAGGTATTACTCAAAAATTTTATTGTTTTGATGAATCATTAACATTTATTGGTACTGTATATGAATGTTCAGTCGTTGGATATGCTGGTAAAAGTACACCAATCAAATTTACAGTTTCATTTGCTAATGGAGCTCCTAATCACTATGTTGAATTAAGTAACGGCGAATCTGCTGAAGGCAAAAAATTTATGGATTGGCTTAAAGAAGATGTCAATGGAAATCGTTTATCAAATCTAGAAGAAGGTAAAACAGTTTCAGGTTCATCTATTTCATATAAAGCAGTTGATGGTGCAGTAAAGGCATGTTCAGCTGACTACCTTGCGGAACTTGAACATGTTCCAACTTTTATAGAAAATGAATAGGAGGGTAAATAGTTATGAAAAAATTACAAACATTTTTAAATGGTTTATTATTTGAAAATCCTACTCTTGTTATTTTCTTAGGTATGTGCCCTGCTTTAGGAACAACAAATACTGTTGAAAATGCTACATATATGTCATTATGTGTATTATTTGTTTTACTTCTTTCAAATATTATTATTTCATTGATTAGAAAAATCGTTCCAAATGAAGTAAGAATTCCTGTTTACATTATTATCATTGCAACTCTTGTTACAATTGTTGATATGTTATTCCATGCATATTTACCAGATAAAGTTTATTCTTCATTAGGTTCATTTATATCATTGATTGTTGTTAACTGTATTATTTTAGGAAGAGCAGAATCATTTGCTTCTAAAAATAAAATCGGTGATTCAATTATCGATGCATTAGGTTACAGTGCTGGTTTTGCTGGAGCTATTATTATTGTAGCTTTCTTCAGAGAATTATTAGGCACAGGATGTTTATCATGGGGTAGCAGTTCTGTTGATCTATTCTCTGATTATAAAATTTCTTTATTTGCATCTAATGCTGGGGCATTTATTGCATTGGGTATCGTAGTAGGTATTTATTCAGCAATTATGAGTGCTATAAAAAATCATAAGGCAAAAAAAGCTGCATTAGCTAAAGAAGCTAATGTTGAAGCTACAAAGTAAGGAGGAATAAAAGAAATGGATTTATTTGCTATCGCATTTGCTGCTTTACTTGGCAGTAATATTATTCTTTCAAGATTTTTAGGTATTTGTCCTTTCTTAGGAGTTTCTAAAAAAACTTCTAGTGCTGTTGGCATGGGTTTAGCATTAATTGCTGTTGTTACTTTATCAGCTTTATTATGTTTTGCACTTGATAAACTACTTGTTTTATTAGGAATGGCATCTTATCTAGAATTAGTTGTTTTCATTCTTGTAATTGCTTCATTCGTTCAATTATTAGAATTTTTCTTAAAGAGATTTGTTCCAAGTTTATATAAATCACTAGGTGTTTATCTTCCTTTAATTACAACAAACTGTGTTGTTTTACAAGTATGTTTAGATCTTGTTTCAAGAGAATATAACTTATTACAAACTTTAGTTTACGCAGTTAGTGTATCAGCAGGTTATATGCTAATCATTGTTCTTTTCTCTTTAATTAGAACTCGTTTAGATAATCAACCTAATATGCCTAAAGCATTTAAAGGAAATGCAATTGCCTTAATTACAGCTGGATTAATGGCTATGGCTTTCATTGCATTTAGTGGTTTTAGCTTCTAATGATATTCACTCAAGAAACTGGTAATATATGGGTTCAAATAGGTATTTTACTTGTATGTATTGCATTATTTGTAGGTACTTATTTATTGAATAGACATACAAAAAAGCCAGATGGATGTGAAAATGTTAGTGAGCATTGTACAGGTTGTACAATCTCTTCCTGTTCTCATCATCCAAATAATTCTAAAGAAGAAAAAGGAGAAGAAAAAAATGATTAAAATTTTATTAGCTATGGCTGTTTCTTTAGGAATAGCAGCTATATTAGGTTTTGGACTTGCACTTGCTGATAAATTCCTTAAAGTTGAAGAAGATCCACGTATTGAAAAAGTTACTTCAATGCTACCTGGTGCAAACTGTGGTGGTTGTGGCTTCCCTGGATGTTCTGGTTATGCATGTGCATTAGTTGAAAAGAAAGTTGATTCTTTAGCAGCTTGTAAAGTATCAAAACCAGAAGCAAAAGAACAAATTAAAGCTTATTTAAAAGAGACACCAGGACCTGATGGAACTACTCTTGATTTAAAATAAATTAAATGGCCGAAAGGCCATTTTTTTATTGAGTTTATGGTTAAAAACAATAATAATATTTCGATAAAAATATATTGATTTAAATATATGTATTTGTTAAAATATATGTGTCTTAAAAATGGAGGTAGACAGAAAATTATGAAAAAATCAAAATTATTATTAATTCCTGCTGTTCTTGCTCTTGGATCATTAGCATCATGTGGCGGAACAAAAGAAGTTTCTCTTGGATTAGGCTATGTAGCTTCATTTGCTGATTCACATGGAAAAATGCAATTAGAAGTTAGTGTAGCTTCAGTTGGTTTTGATAAAGATGGTAAAGTTCTTGATGCAAGATTTGACACAATTCAAGTCACACATGCTGCTGCTAAAAACGCTGATGGATCAATTACTTTCAGCACACCATCTGCAACAAACGATAATGGCGTTAAATCTAAACTAGAATTAGGTAAAGATTACAACATGAAACCTGTTAGTGCTTTAGGTCTTGAAGTCGATACTCAAATTGAAACTTTTGCTGATTTCTGTGTTGGTAAAACAGTAGAAGAAATTAAAGCAGCTGAATCTGTTGAAGGTGTTTCAATTGTTGTTTCAAGTTATGTTAGCGCATTAGAAAAAGCATATGCTTCAAAAAGAGAAGCTGTTTCTTACAAAGGCGAATTAAAAGCTGGCGTTGGTATGGCTGGTACACTTAATGCAAAGAAAAATGAAACTTCAATTACAGTTAATGCTTCATTAGTAGCTGATTCTAAAGTTGTTGCATCTTATACAGACTGTGTTGTTCACCAATTCAGCGGTGCTGTTGAAGGTGACAAAGTGGTTGTTTCATCTAAAGCAGACCAAAAATATGTTGTAAATGGAAAAATCACATCTAAATATGATTTACACGAAGCTTATGGTATGGGCCAAACTGGTGAAAAAGTTATCTTAGAATGGGACGTTCAAGCAGAAAACTTTGATGCTGCAGTTATTGGTAAAACAGCAGATGAAATTAAAGCATTAAAAGATATCGAAGGTTGTACAATGGTAATTACAGATATGATTGGTGCTACTGTTGAAGCTGTTACATACTCAGGTATGGAACACGTTGGTCCACAAGCTTAATAATTTAAATTAGCTTTTAAAGTTGCTACATATGTAGCAACTTTTTTTGTTTATTTTAAATAATGAATAGGGTAATATATAGATGGGTGAAATTATGAAAAAGGCGTCAGTTTATTTATTACTAATTTGTTTATTATCATCATGCAGTTTGAAATATAATTATGAAGTTAATCCATATGATGTTATGGGTGTTATTGATGATAATGGTGAATATATACCAGCTTTGAATTCATTTGTAAAATTGCAGATGTATAATGAAAATGAATTAAAAGAAGTAAGATCTTCTTTTTCGAGTACAATTCAAAAAGTACATATTATTTCAGATAGTTATCATTCTTATTTTGGAAATAATAATGTAAAAACAATTAATGAAAACTATGGTAAAGAAGCTATAAATGTTGACCCTTTACTTATTGATTTAGTTAATAAAGGTATTGAATTAACAAAATTAACAAAAGGCATTTTTAATATTACTATGGGACAGACTATTTCTTTATGGAGTGATGCTTTTAATAATATCGATAATTCGTTAACAGCTGATGATCCTAATCATGAAGAAATAGAAAAAAGTTTAACTTCTATTATAAATTATGAAGAGATTGATAATTATATTAAAATAGACCAAGAAAATTCAACTATTAAAATAGAAACTAAAGAAGATGCCTTAATGCCTGTTTTATTAAATTTTGGAGGCATTTCAAAAGGATTTGCTTTAGATCAAGTAAATGATTTGTTTTTAAATAATCAACCAGGAATAATTTCGGCTGGTTCTTCTTCAATATCATTAAAAGGTACGTTTCCTTTAAGTAATCGGAAATATTATTTAATTAATATTCGAGAACCTTCTTTTTATAAGTCTTCTCAACAAGAAGTGTTTTTACAAATAGCTCTAGAAAAATACAATAACATTTCAAATTCGGGTGATTATGAAAAGTTTTTCTTTACCAAAGATACAAATACTTTAAGATCTCATATTATAAATGCTTCGACTGGATTTAGTGATAATTATCATCGTTCTGCGATTGTGTTTAGTGAAACATATTCATATGTATTAGACGTTTTATCAACAACACTTATGAACCTTGAAACTATAGACGAAATTGAAGAAATGGTAAAAAGATTTGAAGATTTTTATAAGACTTCAATTGCATATTGTATTATTGATGATTTTGAAAATGGATTTAAATTATCTGTTAATGAAAAGTTTAATGAATGTATTGTTGAAAATAAAATATCCTCGATAATCAAGGATATTCAAGTAATTAAGAATTAAATAAGTGTTCAATGTGATGGTCAACTTTTAATAAAACAAGAGAAGTTAATAAAGCAGTAAGTAGACCTGTTATAATTCCTGAAATCATTAAAATAGGATAATACATAACTAGACCAAAAGTATTATATATAATTGATACAGCAATCATTTGACCAACACCATGGAAAACAGCACTTACACATGAAAGTCCATAAATTGAAAATTTCTTTAGGTAATATAATATAACAACGATTAATGTTGATAAAAACCACCCACTAAGACTTAAAATGAAAGCTACAGAAAATAGACCTGTTCTTAAAAGACCAACAATTAAAACTCTTAAGAAGCCAATAGAAATATATTCTTTTGGTGAATAATAATATAATATAACTAATCCAATTGTATTTGCTAATCCTAGTTTTACGCCAGGAATAGCTATTGGAAGAGGTATCATTGATTCAACTAGATTTAAGATAATTCCTAATGCTAGGAATAAACTTAATCTAGTTATTTTTTTGATTGTTTTACTAGATTTAGAAGTGTTTTCCATAATTTATTACACCTCCATATCCAAGTGTTTCATTACCTTCGCTATCATCTGTTGAATTGATTACTACACGTACATCGTTTGGAATACATACAATTGGTAAATTAGCGATATTAACCCATCCTTGTTTTTCACATGTTAAGTTAGGACAAGTAACATCGTGAACACGTATTCCTTTATCTTTATTAATATCAATATAAAAATCTCCAAGTAAATCAGGATATTTTTCTTTAGTTAAAACAATTGTATAAGTTTCATCAAGGTTATCAATATCAGTTCGATATTCTTTTAATTCTTCACTTTTATAATAAATACAAACATATCTATTGCCAGAAAAGGCGCTATTATAAATAAAAATACCCACCATTAAAGAAATTGATGCTAGTGCACTAACAGCAATTATGATAATATCAATAATTTTGAACTTTAATGAAAAATTTCTATTCATAATACACCTTACAATTTGAAGCTTTAATTTCTACATCTTTTTTTAAAGAACTATCAATATAAATGTTTAGCTTATTATCTTTGTCTGTATCCATAATAATTAGGGAAAGATCTTTATCAGGATATTTAGCTAATAAATTATTTCTGTATGTGAAACATTGTTCTAGAGGCAAATTAACAAACATTGTTGAAAGAGCATCAAGTTGAGCATTAGAAAATGTCTTAGAAATAATAGTTACACTTGAATGTTCTTGACTACAATCACCAGTATAAGGATTAATAATGTGATGACGATATAATTTATTATTATCATCAGTATTAATATAATATGAATTATGATTATAATTACCAGATGTTGAAATACCGTAATCATAATTTACACTTAAAGAAAAAGCTATATCTCTAATAATAGAGTTTCCTGTGCGAGGATCAGCAAAATTAAATAATTGATATCCTTTTTCAAAAAAAGTAGGCGCAGTTAAAGAAGCTAATGAACTAGAACCAGCATTAATAACTCCATCAGTATAATTTAATGATAAGAATTTTTCTTTAATGTAATCAACTGCTAACCCTTTTGCAATACCACCTGTAGTTATAACGGGACGATATTTAGAAGTGACTTTATTTCTTTCTAGTATGGAACCATTATATTCTTTATTATCAATAGCATTAAATGTAATTTCTTTTTTTTCATCATTAAAAGTAAACAATTCTTTAACTTCATCCATAGTTGGTGTAGCATTTGCGTATTTTAACATTTCAAGATTTTGTTCTTGACTATAGTAAGGGTCATAAAGATGAACATCATTACCTTCATCTAAGACATTGTAAAAAATGTCATCCCAAAAAGAATTTAATTTACCAACAAAGAAATTAAAATAACCATTAGTTTCCAGTGTCATATCATATCCAACTTTTAGTAAAGAATATACTTTATCATCACATTTAATTGGAACATTACTACCATATGAATCGTTAATTACTTTAATCGAGGTAATAATGTTGCCATCTTCATCTTTATAGTTATAGTGTCTATCAAATAATTTATGTAAAGAATTGATTTGATCTAAAAAGATACTTTTAACTTTTTCATCAAAATTATCTTCATAAGTTTTCTTTTCGTTTTTAAAGTATTTAAAAGTCATTACCGTATTAAATGGGACTACAGGTATATTAGTAGATGTTAAAACTGAAGCTGTACTATTAGATACAACTAACCATTCTCCTTTATTAATGACTTTATCTGCGCATGAAATTAGCGAAGAGGAGCAAAGTAAAATTGATAAATATTTGAATTTGTTTTTCATATTGTCCCTCCTTACTATTTTATATTTTATATAAAATATAAAAAAATAGCAATTTAATTATATATTAAATAAATTGCTATTCTTTCTTAAAACTTTATGTTACTTTTCCGATCTCTCAATAACAGAATTTCTTTCTACTATTTGTCCTCTTAAAGTTACTCTTTGTGGAGATTTATTAATGAAAAGTGAAGATAATAACTCAAATGCTGTTTTTCCCATTTTTGCAAAATCTTGTCTAACTGTAGTTAAAGAAGGTTTAATGTGTTCTGCAATATCTAAATCATCAAAACCAGTAATTGAAATATCTTCAGGAACTCTAATACCTTTGCTTGTAAAACCTTCAATTAATCCAATAGCCATTAAATCTGAACTACAAACAACAGCAGTTATTCCTTTATTTAAAAAGAAATCACTTAAATTTTCAGCAGATGTTTTTGTATAGTCACCATTAATTACAAAGTCTGGATTATATTCAATATTATTATTTGATAGACCAATTATATAGCCTGCTAATCTTTCATTAGAAACAAATGAATGTTTTTCACCATTTAAGAAGCCAATGTTACGATGGCCTTTTGAAACCAAATAAGAAACGATTTTACTAATAGAATTTAAGTTATCAATACCAACAGTTGATACATTATCTGCTGTATAGTTGTTATCATATAAAACAACAGGATGGTTGATATTATCTAGTTGATCGAATAATTTAGAATGATAATTAATTCCAACAATAAAAGTACCATCAAACTTATTGTCTTCTAAATAAGATGAAAGATTAAATGATTCATCTTTATTTGATAAAGCTTCTATAACTACTTCACAGTTATTTGCAGTAGCTTCTGTTGAAAATGATGTTGCTAAAGGATAAAAAATATTTCCTTGAGCATTAAGATTCATATTATCGAATAAAATACAAATACGACGACGATGTTTACTAACTTTACGTTCTTCTTTTGTTTGATATCCACATTCTTTTACATAATTTAATACTAATTGCCTTGTTGTTTCAGATACATCAAAAGCACCAGTGATAGCTTTTGATACTGTACTAATTGATAGATTCAAGGCTTCCGCAATGTCTTTAATTCTCATAATAATACTCCCTCTTTCCAATTATATTTTAATATTTTCGAATATTTTTTCAAGTATTTTCGATAAATATACTAAAAAAGTTCGAATTTTTGCGATAATTGATATATAAATTGACTTTATTGGCAAATATTTATACTATATATATGAAAATAAAAATAAATTTTACCGAAAATTTTCGAGAAAGGGATTATTATGTTTAATAAAAATCGTGAAGCAGGTATTCTTTTACACATCACTTCTTTACCATCTAAATATGGAGTAGGTACAGTTGGTAAGAAGGCTTATTCATTTATTAGATGGATGAAAAAAGCAGGACTTAAAATCTGGCAAATTTTACCATTAGGTCCTACAAGTTACGGAGACTCTCCATATCAATCTGTATCAGCTATGGCAGTCAATTATTATTTAATTGATTTAGATATGTTAAAAGATGAGGGCTTACTTGAAGAAAAAGATTATAAGAATGTTGATTTTGGTAATGATCCAAAAAGAGTAAATTATGAAAAATTATTCAATAATCGTATTACAGTTTTAAAGAAAGCATTTTCTCGCTTTAACAAAAAGAATAAAGAATTTGTTGAGTTTTGTAAAAATGAAGATTATTTAGACTTTGGTGTCTTTATGACTATTAAAGCTATGAATAATTATAATGCTTGGACAGAATGGCCTGAAGAATATAGAAACTATTCTCAAGAAGTTGTAGAAAAAGTTTTAAATAAATATGGTAATGAAGTTAAATTTTGGCAATTTACTCAATTTAAATTCTTACAACAATGGAAAGCATTAAAATCTTTTGCTAATAGTAATGGAATTGAAATTATGGGTGATATTCCTCTATATATTGGTGGAGATAGTGTCGAATTATGGAAATATCCTGAATTATTTATTACAGATGAAAATCATCGTCCAACTTTAGTTGCTGGCTGTCCACCTGATTGTTTTACAGAATTTGGACAATTATGGGGAAATCCTGTTTATGACTGGGATTATAGCAAAAAAACAAATTATGCTTGGTGGAATAAACGTATTTATAATACCTTCAATTTAGTTGATATTTTACGTATTGATCACTTTAGAGGCCTAGATAGATGGTATGCTATTGAAAATGGTAGACCAGATGCAAAAATTGGTGAATGGAAAGATGGCCCTAAATTTGATTTATTCAAAGATAAAACAGATTTATGTATCGTCGCTGAAGATTTAGGATTTATCGATGAAGGTGTAAGAATTCTAATGAGACAAACTGGTTATCCTGGTATGAAAATTCTAGAATTTGCATTTGATGGTCATGACGATAATGAACATAAACCTACAAATACTACACCTAACTATGTTGTTTATACAGGTACTCATGACAATATGCCTTTAAGACAATATATTGATGATTTAAATGGTCATGAAAGATGGGTCTTTGTTGAAGATTTAAAAAATCAATGTAATAGAATCAATGTTCCTTATACTGAAGAAGAATTATCTACTAGTGTTGGATTAACTAATAAAGCTGTCGAGTTAGCATTTGCTTCTGTTGCTAATACTGCTATTATTCCAATGCAAGATTTCTTAGCTTTAGGTGGAGAATCTCGTATGAATTTACCAAGTACTGTATCTACTGCTAACTGGTCATATAGATTAAATCGTGGTGATACTTCTATTGAATTAGCTAAGCGAATTAAGAGTTTAGTTAAAACTTATAATAGATAATTAATTAAAATTAAGGCACTTCACAAGTGCCTTATTTTATATTGAGTATATATATGATAAAATAACAATTGTTGAAAAGAGGATTCTTAAATGAGTGAAAGTTTGAAAAGTCTTAAAAATTATAAGAAGCAACTTATTTTAGGTCCTATATTCAAGTTAACTGAAGCTGTTTTTGAACTTATTGTACCTTTATTCATGGCTTATATTATTGACTATGGTATCTCACTAGATAGTAATAATAATGTTATTGGTGGAGATATGGGTGTAATTCTTAAGACAGGATCAATGATAGTTGCACTTGGAATATTAGGATTACTATGTTCAATCATTTGTCAATATTTTGCATCAAGAGCTGGTCAAGGATTTGGCACTGAATTACGTAATAAAATGTTAAAACATATTTTTAAATTGCCAATGAGTGAACAAGATAAATTAGGCAGTGCTAAGTTAGAAAATATTATGATTAATGATATTAATCAGTTACAAACAGCTGTTAATATGTTTATTCGTCTTGTTGTTAGAGCTCCGTTTTTAGTAGTTGGTGGTATCGTTTGTGCTTTTTTAATTAATGTTAAAGTAGCACTTATTTTTGTGGCTTCTCTTCCATTTTTTATATTAGTTTTAGTATTTGTTTTAAAAGCAAGTAGCAAAAGACATGTAAAAATACAAGCTTCATTAGATGTTATAAATAAATCTGTTAACGAAGGAGTTACAGGACAAAGAGTAGTAAGAGTTTTTAATGCTCAAGACATGATGATAAATGATTATAAAAAAACAAATGATCAATTATATAAAGATAATAATAATGTAAGTAAAATCACATCTTTATTAAGTCCTTTAACCTTTATAATTGTTAATGTTGCTACAGTCTTTATTGTTTATTTTGCTGCTAAATTTGTTGATTTTGGAGAATTAACTCAAGGTGATGTTTTTACTCTAGTTAATTATATGAATCAAATTCTATTAGCTTTAATTGTTGTTTCTAATCTAGTGGTTATTTTTACAAAAGCTTTTGCTTCATTAAAAAGAACTGATTCTTTGTTTGCTTTAAAAGAGGAAGAAAGTAAAGATTATGTTGAACTTGGTTTTGATAAAACAAAACCACTATTATCATTAAATAAAGTTTCTTTTAAATTTGATAATTCTTTAAACTATATTTTACAAAATATTACATTTGAGTTAAATAAAGGTGAATCTTTAGGAATTATAGGTGGGACTGGTAGTGGTAAGTCTACTTTATGTAATTTAATATCTGGTTTTTTTGATCCATCAAAAGGTAAAATTAGTTTATATGGTAAAGATATTACTACTTTAAAAAAAGAGGATATTAATAATTTAGTTTCAATGGCTTCTCAAAAAGCATATTTATTTACAGGTACTGTAAAAGATAATTTCTTAATGGCAAAAAATGATGCAACTGATAAAGAAATTATTGATTGTTTAAAACTTGCTAAAGCATATTCGTTTGTAAATAAATATGAAGATGGTCTTGATCATTATTTAGAAGAAAGTGGTCGTAATCTATCGGGAGGACAAAAGCAAAGATTATCTTTAGCTCGTACTTTATTAAAAAATAGTGATTTAATTATTTTAGATGATGTTACAAGTGCTCTAGATGCTATTACAACTAAACAAGTTCTATTAAATCTTGAAAAGTTAAATGATAAAGCTAAGATTATCGTTTCTCAAAAAATCAGTGCCATAAAAAATTGTGATAAGATTTTAGTTATTGAAAATGGTAAAAATTGTGGATATGGTACACATGAAGAATTATTGAATAGTAACAAAGCTTATAGAGAAATATATGAGTCACAATTAATGAAAGAAGGTGACAATCAATGAAATCATTAAAATTTCTAGGTAAATACCTTCATTCAAGTATTGGCTTATTTGTTTTCGCATTAATCTCAGCAATTATAAATGTCTTATGTGTTTTATTGATTCCTGTTTATATTGGAAAAGGTATCGATGTTATTATCGGTGTAGGTGCTGTTCAATTTGAAACATTAAAAGATTATTTATTGATTGTTTTAATATGTGCTATTGTCGGAGCAATATTTTCATATACATATGAAATGTCGATTTCATTTGCAGCAAATAGAATTGTTCGACAATTAAGATATGATACTTATAAAAAATTTAATTATGTAACTTTAAATTTTATTGATATTCATTCTACTGGAGATTTCACATCGAGAGCAACTAATGATATTGAGATTATTTCTGCTGGTTTACTTGAAGGATTTAAACAATTATATAAAGGTGTAATTACAATTATATTTACTTTAGTTTTAATGTTTACAATTAATTATATTTTAGCTTTAGTTGTTTTCACATTAACTCCATTATCTTTATTCACATCTAAAATAATTGCTAAAAAATCTTATCAATTTTATTCCAAAAATGCTAAACAAAAGGGTGAAATGAGTGCTTATATTCATGAAATTTTTCATCAAAGAAAAGTAGTTAAGTCTTTGAATTATAATGATGAAGCCTATAATAGATTTAAGGAAATGAATAATGAACTACATAAAACTGGCCAAAATGCTGTTTTTGCTTCTTCATTAACAAATCCAACAACTAGATTTATTAATGGCTTAGTTTATGCTGCTGTTGGTATTGTAGGAGCTATCTTAATTATAAAAGGAAATACTATTGTTACTTTAACTGTTGGTGGGTTATCTGCATTTTTAAGTTATGCTAACCAATATACTAAACCATTTAATGAGATTAGTGGTGTAATAAGTGAATTTCAAAATGCTTTGAGTTCATTAGATAGAGTAAAAGAAATTCTTGAAGCAGATAATGTTCTTGATGATGGTGAAATAACAAAACTTGATGAATTTAAAACTTTATCATTTGATAATGTAAGTTTCAGTTATGTAGAGAAACAAAAATTAATCCAAAATTTTAATTTAACTGTAAATAAGGGTGAACACATTGCTATAGTAGGTCCTACGGGATGTGGAAAGACAACACTTATTAATTTGTTATTGAGATTTTATGATGTTTCAAAAGGATCAATCTCCATTAATGGCATTAATATTAAAGATATCAAACGAGAAGAATTACGAAACAAATTCTCAATGGTTTTACAAGATACTTGGTTATTTGAAGGAACTGTTTTTGAAAACATTACATTTGGTAATAACAAAGCTACTAAAGAAGATGTAATAAAAGTTTGTAAAGATTTAGGAGTCCATGGATTCATTTCACGATTACCTAATGGCTACGATACAATTATTAATAATGGAGATTCATTATCACATGGTGAGAAACAATTGATTACTATCGCACGTATTATGATTAATATTACTGATATTGTTATTCTTGATGAAGCTACTTCTTCTATTGACGCACGTAGTGAATTAATGATTCAAAAAGCATTCTCTAAAATAACAAAAACGAGAACAAGTTTTGTTATTGCTCATCGTTTATCAACTATAAAAAATGCTGATAAAATATTAGTAATGAAAAATGGTAATATCATTGAAACAGGAAGTCATAAAGAACTTATGAATTTGAATGGATTTTATGCCGAACTTTACCATTCTCAATACGAAGAGAAATAATTTAATTCTTACATGATTATAAAAGACAAAATTATTTTAAGTTTCCATATCATTTTTAATATTTTATGTGTATAATAAATACGATTAAGGAGGAAAACTAATGGAAGAAACAAAAATTGCATTAACTAAATCCGGTTATGAAAAAACAGAAAAAGAATTAAGAGAACTTATTGATGTAGTTCGTCCTCAAGTAATTGAAGAATTAAAAGCTGCTCGTGCTCAAGGTGACTTATCAGAAAATGCTGACTATGATGCAGCTAGAGCTAAACAAGCAGAAGTTGAAGGTCGTATTCGTCAATTAGAGGCTATTTTACAAAATGCTGAAATTATTTCTGAAGTTAATTCAAAAGAAAAGAAAGTTCGCTTAGGTAGTACAGTTGAAATTCTTGATTTAAGTGATAATTCAACAGCATCATATAAAATTGTTGGTTCAGTTGAAGCTAATCCATTCCAAGGTTCAATTTCTAATGAATGTGCCTTAGGTATTGCTTTAGTTGGTTCAAAAGTAAATGACGTTGTAACAGTTAAGGCTGAATCACCTTATGATGTTAAAGTATTAAAAATTTTAAATGACTAATAATTAAATTTAAATGATTTTTAAAGTACAAGATTTCTTGTACTTTTTTTTACTTTTTTTTAGGATTTTTTTTATTTCTTGCTAAAAGATATATAGGAGGAAAAAATATGGCAAAAACAATTATTTCTGTTTTAGCAGTTCTTTTTGTTTGTTTAATTGGTTTTATGATAATTGATCCTAGCGTTCAACTAGGAGCAACATTAGGAGGTGGTGGAGGTTCACCTACAACATTAAAAATATCAGTTGGCATTACTGGTTCAATTATGAATCAGGGTACTTATGTTTTAGAAAGTGGGGATACACTTTCAACATTAATCGATACAGCTGGAGGATTAACTTCATTAGCTGATGATAAATGTTTTTTTCTTGATTATGAGGTAGAAGATGGATGCACTTATTTTATTGCATCAAAAAATGATTCAGGTGACATATGCTCCGATAATTATGTTGATAAAGTAAATATAAATTCAGCTGAACTTGAAGATTTGATGTCAGTTAGTGGCATTGGTTCAGTAAGTGGACAATCTATTATAGATTACCGAGAAGCTAATGGAGAATTCAGATGCTTAGAAAACATTACAAAAGTTAATGGTATTGGAAAAACAACATTTGAAAAAATTAAAAATTATATCTGCCTTGCATGATATTTTTTTGGGTTGTTGTTTCAATAATTAGTGGTTTATATTTTGTTAAAGCATATTCAAATCCAATTTTTTTAATATTGTATGTATTATTTGTTGTCTATATTTTTAAAAAATTTTATGGAAAGAAAAGAAATATCTTATTGTTTTCTTTTATTGCTTCGCTATTTTTAGGTTTTTCAAGACCACCAATTAATTTATCAAAAAATAGTTTTTTTGGAGTAGTTACAATAAGTAAAGAAAATTATTATGTTATCAAAGATGGCCTTTCTTCTTTTTATATATATGAAAAAGGGAATGATAAAGAAGTTGGCGATTTTTTAAAAATTGAAGGAACAATAAAAGAAATAGAGTCTGAAACTCTTGAATCTGCTTTTGATTTTAAATCATATTTACAAGATAAAGGTATTTATTATCAAATTAATGTTAATAAAACTGATATTATTATTCATTCGCTTATTCCCAAAAAAACAATAAATAATTTCTTTTTAAATAAAATCACTGATGAAAATAAAAAATATATTAAAGCGATTCTTTTTTCCGATTTTGATGATGAATACCAATCAATACGCAATACGCAATTAATATTTTTATTTTCATCGTCAGGTTTACATTTTGCTTATTTATTTAGTGTACTTGAAAAGAACCTGAATAAAAAAATGAGCAATAAAAAATCTAAGATTGTAACACTATTTTTGTTTGTTCCTATTATATTGATTTTAGATTATAAAGTAGCATTATTAAGGGTGATATTTAATAAAATAATAGACATTTTCTTAATCGACAACAAAAAGAAATATCCTCGCTTATTTACGTTATCATTATCAATGTTAATTTTTATTTTTATTGATTATCACTTTGTTTATAATTTAGGATTTATTTTAGGATATTTATTTTCTTTAATTGGTACAATAGCAAATGATTCATTTTTTCACCTTAATAAATTCAAAAAGAGGATTGCGAATATTGGTTTATTTTCAATGCTAACATGTATTATTAATATTGTTTTAAACTATGAAATAAATTTAACTTCTCAACTCTCTTTACTTTTATTAGGTCCAATTATGAGCATGATTTATTTTTTTAGTGCTCTTTGTTATTTATTAACATTTAATAAAGGTTTAACTTTATTAAATAAAATATATAATTACTTACTGATGTTTAATAATAAAATAACTTTAGTTTTATTGTTAGGAAAAATTAGTCTCATTTTTATATTATTGCTCATATTTACGATTTTTATTTATGTGCTTTATATAGAAAAGAAAATATATTCTATTTCTAAATTAGCCATCTGTTCTTTTATGCTTTTAATATCAATACAAGCTATGCCAGTTAAGTTAATAAATAAAAATTCTATTACATTTATTAATGTTGGCCAAGGTGATTCTATTTTGATAGAAGATAATAATACTACAATATTAATTGATACAGGTGGTTCGATAAAATTAGATATAGCAACAGAATGTTTGATTCCTTTTTTCAAAAAGAGAAAGATCAATGAAATAGATTATTTACTGATAACTCATAATGATTTTGATCACTGTGGAGCTATGACTTCTTTAATTAATAATTATAAGGTTAAAGAAATTATTTATAAAACTGAATATGAATTTACTTTAGGAGATATAGATTTTCAAAATCTTAATTATAATCCTATTGGGTTTGATTCAGATAATAACAAATCAATGGTATTATTATTTGAGTTTATTAATAAAACTTGGCTTTTAATGGGTGATGCTGAAAAAGAAGTAGAAGAACATATAATAGCCACTTATAAAAATATTGATGTTGATTATATAAAAGTTGGGCATCATGGCAGCAATAGTTCAAGTACTAAGGAGTTTATTAAATATATATCACCTTCAGAAGCTATTATTTCTGTTGGTAAAAATTCATATGGCCATCCTCATAAAGAAACACTA
>JAXFTN010000132.1:0-2744 GCA_034176765.1 Bacilli bacterium
CTGTTACAACATTTGTTTTTTCTGACATTTACTTTTCCTCCATCTTGTCATCTATATTTACTATTTCATCAGCTATATCCTGACCATAATATTTAACTAGCAGCATATATTCTGATAATAACCAGCCAGTATTCCCAGACCTCTTGTTCTGTACAGATCTGGAAGTTATACCTAATTTTTTAGCTATTTCACTATTCGTTATCTTCATAATATGAACTTCCAAATTTAATATATTTTTTGACATTATTAATAAGATAAACAAACTCAACAATATCAATTTCATTCTTAATATACATTGATGATAACCTAACTAATTCATTATGGCATTTATTTAAACCATCTAGTATATCTAATTTCTCACTTATTTTACTATTCCTTATATTCATCATAATCACTTTCTAATACTTTGATACATTCGTTAACATCATTAATAAGGTAATTATATTCAACAATATCAATTTCTTTATTAATATACTTTTCAGTAATACTAACCAGCTCATTATGGTATTTATGTAACTCATCAAATATATCCAGTTTATAATCTAACTTAGTAATATATATGTTCTGAATAACTACAATGATACCTAAAACTGTAATAATAATGGTGTCTAACATTATTTAATATCACTTTCAATAAATTCAATTAAGCTTTCCAGAACTAGCTGAACTGCGTATTCTTTCTGAAAATTAGCTAGATTTTTAGACATTAACTCATGATTAAAATAATCTTCTTCTAGATAACAATTAGCTGCACTATCTTTTGTCCTCTTTGCAATTTCTAAACGGTGTTTAATGTAGTCCAGAATCTCTAAATTTGTTTTTAACATCTTCTTATCTCTTTTCTTGTAGTGTCTTTGTTTCTACATAAATAAGTATATATGAAATTTTTTTCTAAGTCAACAAAAAGTGAAAATAATTTCTATATTTTTCACTTAATCATAATATACATTATATTTACCATTCATTAACTGATTTACTATTTTTTGAACTTCAGAATAATTATAGCCTGCTTCTTCTAATAGCTTTTTACGCTCTGGGTAAACTCCCCATAAACCTCTTATAACTTCTACTGCTATTTCTTCATTAGTTTTAGTTGATTTAATTGGTGATTTTACTTGTACGTCTTCCCCCTTTAAAAGTGCGTTTACACATTCACATATATATGTTGTCTTAGATTTAATATAAGGTCCAGGACATGCAGTATTTGCAAACATATAATGATATGTTAACGTACCATTTTTATCTCCAGTAAATACCAGTTCTTTTATGTTATTGCGCTGACAAATATCAACGCACAACTTTATTAATGCTTTCATAGCTTTATCTGATATAGTCCATTCTGGATCTAGCTTATTATTAGCTACTTCAATAGTAACAGCTTGTGAATCATTATCATAACTTGCTGATGTCCAAGCTCTATTACATTCATCTACATATAAACCAATGTTACCATCTGAATCTATACCATAATTAGCTGATGATTTACGACTTTCAAATACATAACCTAAAGCTTCTAATGTTAAATTACCAGCCATGTGATGAATAGTAATCTTTTTGTTTTGCTTATTACTCATCTTGTTACAATTATTTAATAATCTTGTATAACTTACTAATTCGCTATTACTCATTTGTTTCTCCTTTTTTCTGCAGCATATCTAATATTTTTATTAATAGTTCTGGTAAAGGCAGATATTCACGTACATTTTCTAAAACGCTGTAAAACTCCATAGCAATTAAAAAATATAACACACTAATTCCAATGTAGTTGAATGACAGTAACCAGTCTAAAGAATAAGCTACCACTACTAATACAATATCTAATAACTTTTTTAATAAGCCTTTTCTAAATTCACTTGATTGTAAATCATGGTTCATAATGGCTTTAATTACCCCAGTAACCATATCAAGTACAATAGCTATAGTTAATACGACTATTCCTTTTTGACCAATTTTCAATAACTCAATTAATTCTTTCATTTCTGCTCCTTTTCTAAATCAATAATATTTAGCATAGTATCAGTAATACCTAAAGTATAAGTGGTATCTATGATAGCTATATTACTACCTGTAATTATACTACAGCCATTAACATTAATTTCATGTACTGGCATTGTGTTGAAGTATGCAACAGTTCTACCAGAATCATTAAAGACTTTACCATTTGTGAAATCTTGTAAACCTTTGCCAGCTGACAGTTCTGCTGCACCTTTCTTTTTATCTAAACCTGAGACAGTAACACCAATTTTACCATTAATTTCATAAGCATATTTCTTAGCACCTAATGTAATAAACTTATCGTATGCGTAAGTTTTACCATTTTGGTTTTCACTATCAAATTGTCCTAACATAAACAGCTTATCATTAACCATAATTGAATGTTTTATGTTATGTTCTTTGTTGTATTTAATCATCTTATCGTTAATTTTTTTAAAGTCTTCATCATGATCTCCTAAATATTTAACTGAATCAGTATCGCAATAAACAACATCTAACCCAACAACATCTATAGCTTCCTGCAGCCTTTTTCTGGCATAAGCAGTTACAAACACTCCGATCTGATACATTAAGAAATTATTATATGACTTATAGTATTTAGCTATTTCATCATCTATACTATGTTCTTCTATTACCCATTCTCCATCAGCATTAAATTTAATTTCATTATGAACAATATCAGTTACACACATACCATATATAGAGTTTAGCTTATTTTTAGCTTTCATGTATTCATATATATGTTCATC
>JAXFTN010000133.1:0-15991 GCA_034176765.1 Bacilli bacterium
ATGGAAACATAAACTACCTGTAAATGGAGCTTTGTTGTCATTTACAGAATTTGTGTCCCAACCTTCAGTCCAGATTTTAATTGTTACTTCAGCGTAGCCTCTTTCGTCAGTAATTGCTAATGGGTGATTTCTTGAACTCTCTTCGTGATATACAAAGTAATCAATACCATGAGCATCTTGTGTTTTAGGTTTAACTAATTCACTGAATTTATAAGAAACTGATTGGAAAGCAAGACCATCAGATTTTACAAATTTACCAACGAAAGCATTTTTGTTTGATCCAATAACTGGAGTAGTAATATGATCTCCAACATTATTTACAACAACACTATATTTATTATCTGATAATTTTTTGCCTTCAGGTAGATCTTCATGTTCACCATACCATTTATGGTCAAATCTCTTATAAGTTCCTGTTGCTAATTTATCAACGATAGAACTATTGACTTCGTCAAAATCATTTCTTGAAGTATTATATACAAATGCATGTCTAGTAGTTGTACCTTCACTAACAGTTTCATCATAATAATAAACTTTTCTTGTATCAGCAGTAGGTTTTTCAGCTTCTAAGCCTGCTCTATTTGTAACATTAACAAAGTAATTTCCTTTTTCTCCGTCAGCTATATTTGTTGTGTTGTAATCCCAAACACCATCAGCATCTAAATCTAGATAACCACCAACATCTGTAGACTCTTTTTCATAACTAAAGTGAGATGGTGAGTAAATATAATTGTTGTACTCAGATTCAAATGAAACACGTAAAGTTTTAACGACTTCATGTGTAACAGTTTGATTATCAAGACTACCACCAATAAAATATGTACTTGCGTTATCTAAATAAATTGGTTGGTTAGCAACATCATTAGTATTGAATACTAAAGTGAAAGACATATACTTTTCTTTGATTGCTTTAATACCTTCTTTGTACTTAGTAATCTCTTCAGGTGAAGCACTACCACCAGGAGCCTTATAAATAGAAGTATTACTATCGTAATTTCCAGTAGGTCCTGCTAAAGCATTTCTATCTGGAATATCATAAAGTTTGATAGGATCATTTTTAACAGTATCTGTTCCTAATGCTAAACCTTTATCATTAAAGTGACGCGAAGTAACTGGAGCAATAAAGTTTTCAGTATTTCTATCAGTGTAACCATCATTGTAGTAAACAGCACGAAGATGACTTGCTTTAATTTGATTGCCCTTTTCAGTAAAGTTACTACCTGCTTGATAGTTCCAATAAATATCGTTAATTTCAACATCATGGTTTCCACCATCATATGTAGGGATATCTTCTTCATTGCCAACTTTTTCAACTTTGAATTCATCATGTTCACCACTACCGAATTGGGTGATTAATGCTTTAGCACCTTCAATAGTATGTGGTCTAATACCAATAGTTAATGAACCATCACTTTTAGCTGTTGTACCTGAGATTGTTGCTGTACCAGTATTTGATACAACATACCATGCAAAGGTTCCACCTACTAAGCAAAGTGTTGCTGCTCCAAATGATGCAACCGATAATCCTAATTTCTTAGTATTCTTCACTATCGTTTACCTCCTTCTTAAAATTTTTATTCATATTAGTTAAATTTTTCATATCAATATTTGTAAAGTTTTTATTTTCGTTAAGTACTATCATTCCTGATTCTTCATTCACTAAACTAGTCGTTTCTTCTTCAGTTTCAAATTCATCACGAAGTGCAATATACATTGAAAGTTGAATACCTGCTCCACTAGGAACATTTCCAGTAGCTTCTAGATCATAACCATCAATCCAAACTAGAACAGTAAATCTAATTGTTTCTTTACCTTCAATATAATCTTCATTTGACTTTAAGATATATTCACTATCATAAAATGGTTCAGCAAATCCTTGATTGAGTTCTTTTTCTCCTGTACAAATTAGAAGACCATCATCAGTTTTAACAAATCTAGAAATACATTCCCTAGTTTCATTTTCACTTGAAGGAGTTCTTACAGGTTCAGATCTAACTTTGGCATAAGTAACCATATTATGAGTTTGATCTTCTTCATGAATCAATCCATCACTTCCATATACAACAGAGTTTTTGTAGAATCTTAATCTAATAACGTTATCAATTGTAATATTAGATTCACTTGAAACTGTCATATCATCAATTTTGATATAAAAGTCATAACCAGCTCTTCTACTTCCAACATTACGAATATAGAAAGTGTAAGCTAAAAATGATCCACCATAAACTTCAGAAGTACCATTATGTGAGCCACCAACAATTGGGTCAATGATATTCTCATCAGGAAGTTCATCAGCAGCCATTGCATATGTTGATCTAGATGACTCAGCTCTTAAACGAGTTGTTTTACTTTCAAAGTAGCCATCTTCACTCATAGTTAAAGCAAGTTGGTCTCGTTCAAGTTGAACAGTTAAGTTACCAACAAGTGAACTTAAATATGCAATAGTGATGATAATACAAAGTATAACTACAGAAAGGGATAGGAAAAAATTTACAAACATCTTTTTTCTGTAACGTGAAGCTACAGGATCTTTGTAATTCTTAAACTTCTCATAAGGGTTATCAATTTCAACGAGTCTTTTTGACTTCTTTTTAGGTTGTTCTTCAGCCTTATCTTTATCGTCAGTTTTAGATGAAGGATCAATGTTTTCACTTTCCTCATCCAAAATAGATTTTAATTCATCTGAAGATAACTCTTCTAATTGATCCTTTTTAGCCATAGTTATCTCCTTGTTTTTTTAATAACGAAAAAAAGTGCAAATGTTCTCCTATTTTTTAATTTTTTACATCAACGACTTCGTATTGAGACCATCAATACACCATTAGAAATGAAATCATCAACATAACAATTAAGAAATAATTGATACATCAACATAGTTTTTGGAATAAATCCTATTTAGTTGTTACACAATATTAATGCCCTAAATCAATATTATGTAAGATTGATAGATTATTATAAATAATCTTTCAACCTATAAATAATATAACATAATAATTTTATAAGAGTATTATTTTTACACGATTTTTTAAAAAAATTAAAAAAAGGTACCAAAAGAGGTACCTTTTAATAATATTTTTGTGTTTATTCGGATTTTTTATCCTTTTCTTTCTCTTTTTCTTTCATCTCTTTCTTGAGTTCTTCTAAAGCTAAACGCTTAGCTTCTTCAAGAATTTGAGCTTTTTCTTCTTCATGTTGCATAGTTATTTCTTCAATAGCAGCATCTTTCTTTTGAACAAAGATCAATCTGATGAATGAATAACCATTCCAGATGAATAAAGCAATTAGAGGAAGAACTATTACACAAAACATTAATGTTGTATTTGATTGTAATCCATAGACAACAGTGCCCATACCATTAACATGGCCTTTGTATTTAGCAATGATTTTATCGGTAGAAATATTAATTACATTTGTAGAAATATCTTCTTCAGCATCACCACGAGTGTAAATACCATAAGTTATACTTCCACTTTCTGTAATAATCTCACGAACTTCACGAATACGGTGGGTAACAACAGCTTCTTGACCATTAACATATGACCAATACATAATGATGTCACCTTTGTTTTCTCCTAAAGTATCATCACCTTTTAAACTCTCAATTTGTTCTTTCCTTTCAGTAGGATCATTTGAGAATTGTTTACCATAAACTAAATCGCCTTTTTTAAAGGTAGGTGCCATAGAATCAGATAGAACAGGGAATAATGAATTACCTGTAATAGGATTACTAGCAACTGAAGATGTATTACTACTTGTTGTTCCCATTGTTAATATAGAAACGATCAATAAGAATACAACTAACAAACACTCAGCGACAGTCAAAGATGTATTAACAATCTTTTTTACTTTTGCTTTTTTATTTTTAGCAACTTCAACATTTTCGACTTGTTGTTCCATGCTAGCACCTCACTTTCATTTGTATGAATTAAATAAACTTTAATATCTAAAATAGCAAATTAAGCAGGTAAATAAGAGTTGAAATCTAGTTTAACGCTGAATTGACCATATCTAGCATTACCGGTACATTGATCATCTGTACCCTCAACCCAAATACGGACTGTAATGTATCCCATATAAGCATCAATTAAGCCACCATTTGGACCTTCATATTGTATATTTCCTGATGGTTGAGCTGGTGCGGTAGCTAGTTTTGTAACATACCATTGTAATCCAGTTGTAGAAGAAGTTTTTGTAGTAATATTGTCAGTATCAACATGAACAGGATTTGGTTGAATCGCTTCAAATCCTGAATAACCTGTTTTATATGAGGCACCATCAAAGATAGTTGTATCCTTAGCCTCAGCTGAAGTAATAAAGCTGTGTTTACCTCCTGCTTCCAAATCAGAAACAATTACTCCTTTTAATGAAGATTGAGAAACAGCTACAGCATTTGCAGAGCCACGATCAAAGAATGCAACACGAGCTGCTTGACTTAAATGGTTATCTGTAGCAGAACCAGTTCCAGGAAGTGCAGTAGGAGTTTCTACCAAAGATGTATCATTATTTAAATAAACTTCATATGCTTTATCAGAGCGGAAGCCAATAACAATTTCATTTACATAGTTATATAATAAATCAGTCTCTACTTGTTTAACCGATGTAAATGTTTTTCCATCTGAAGCAATATTTGGTTTAAAGAATGTTGCGCCATCTCCCGAAACATCTTGAACAGATTTACCAACAAAAACTGTATCATTTGCATCATGGACTTTAAATCCTTTATCAGCTCCAGTACCATAAACCTTACCAGTTGTAGAAGTTGGTGCTGTAACTCCATTAACAGAAACAATTTCCATTTCTAAGTTTGAATCTTGTTGAATTTTAATTGTGTTTAATTCAATTTTGGATTGACGTGTTGTTGTAAACCAAGCATATGTAGCTGTTGACATTGCAACAGTTGACATTGCAAGTAATAAACCAGATGTGATTAATAATCTGTGATTTAATTTCATAATTTTTTCTCCTTTATAAATTTTATTTAATTTAAATTTCTAATGGATTTTTTCGTTTATTAGGTTTAACGAAAACTACACTTAAATAATGAAAAGTTAGGGCCAATTCAATATTCTAATATAGCAATTTAATTATATATCTTTAACTATGTTAAAACAATAAAATTTAGTAATTTTTTAGTAATTTGAATAAAATTTAAAGAAATTTTATTAAATATATATTATATATTTAAGATTTTTTAACATAAATTATTAATTTATGACTGTTATTTGAAAATAAATAAAAACCATTAGCAACTATTTTAAATGCTAACGGTTTTAAAGAGTAATAAATTAATTAAATTATAATTTAATTCTTTGCGTTGAAGTTTAAGTACTTTAAGTATTCTCTAATAGGAATAGGTTTAGAGAATAAGTAACCTTGAGCTTCATCAAAGTTCATGTCTTTTAAAATACTAAATTGACCTTCGGTTTCAACACCTTCAGCGACAAGTCCAAATTTAGATTCTTTAGCAAAGTCAACAATATAAGACAAAGCAACTTTTGAACGTTGGGAACGTTCAATATCCATAATACATGTACGGTCGACTTTAAGTTGATCAACAGCTAAATCTTGGAAAACCTTATTTGATTGAACAGACATACCGTAGTTATCAATAGCCCAAGATACGCCTTTTTCTTTTAGAATCAACATAACATTACGAACCGTTTGTAAGTTATCAACAACAACTCCTTCATTAACCTCAAATTTTAAGAAGCCTGATGGGAAACGGTGTTTATTTAATAAAGCTGAAACACGAGCAATAAAATCAGGGTTTGTAATTGAGTTAGATGAAATGTTAATAGAAATATTAGTAACACCGATTTGTTGGAAAATTTCATAACCATGTGCTTTCCATAATTCTCCAATTGAATCAATAATATATTGTTCGATTTCAAACATCATATTATTTTTAACTGCAATAGGAACGAATTCTGAAGGAGGTATATATCCTCGAGCTGGATCGTTTAAACGTAACAAAGCTTCAGCTCCAATTGGTTTACGGTCAGATATTCTTAAGATAGGTTGTAAGAAAACTTCAAATTTATCTTTAGCAATAGCGTCTTTAATAATATCAAGAATGTAGTCTTCACGATTAAGTTTACGGACGTCTTTTTCACCGTAAATATATAAGTTATTTAAACCAATATTTTTAGCGTCTTCAAGAGTTGTACTAACAGCACTATCAAATTGTTCAATATCTAAAATATCACCAGGGTATGGAATTAAAGATGCGTGGAACTCAATTCTAAACGTATCTTTATCACCAGTCATTGGTTCAATCATCTTATTGAAGATATTTTCTACAAGAGTTAAGACTTCTTTACGAGTATAACGTTTTAAAATTAGAGCAAGGGTTGTCTTATTATAACGATAAACTTCATCTTGGAAATCAAGAACTTCAAAACGTCTTAATAATTCTTGAAGAATCTTTCTTTCACCATCGACTTCGAACATAGGAATCCAGTGTTCAAATTCATGAATATCAATGAAGAAAATATAACCCATTCCTTTAGTTGTTAATTCACGTTCATAGTCACTTTTAAGTTTAACATCGTTGTAAATATGTAATAATGGATCGTAGAAGGTAGCGTCAAGTCTTTTTCTAGCTTCATTATTTTCAAGTAAAATCAAAACTTCATTTTCTTCAGTAGGTAAAGCAGCTAAAGTAGAAACCATAATTTCTTCACCTAACTTAGGTAAGAATGCAAGACCATTACCTACTTTTAAAGGACAATAGTCACAAACTCTATTTCCTTGAGTATTGAAAATGTTATAACATTTAACACCACGTCTAGCATTTGGATAAATCTTAGCTAAACCTGTTGAAACATAAGTTAATTCATTAGTTTTATTATTAATACCATAGACATATTTTTCATCACGTTTCAAAAGAGTAGAAAGAATTAATTCTTGTCTTTCAACATCTTTTGCAGACATATACATATCTACCATTGCAAAGATAATATCAGCAGCACATAACATAATTTCTCTATCAATAATAGTAAATGGAGGTTGCTCACTGACATTGTTAAAATAAATAATACCTTTTAATGTAGGACCTTTAGTCATCTTAAAGTGATAATAACGTTCAATAGATAAGTTATAAAAAACTGATCTAACTGAGAAAGGTAAGTTTTCAACTGTATTACCAAATAAAGAAGCTGAACTATCAAATAAGTTTAAATATTCATTTAAACGAGATATTTGTAATGAGTCATAAGTAATAAAACCACTAGTATCTGGAGAAGTAGAATGTTCAAACCAAGGAACAAGTCGACGACCTGAGTCTTGGACTAACATAATACCACCATTATCAAAGCCCATCATATTACAATAAAGTTTAACCGAGTTTTGAATTTCACGACTCAAGTCTTTGAACGTAACACAACGAACTAAATTTTTATTAATTGCTTCTAGATATAAAATCGATCTTCTATATCTTTCTTGAGCATCTAGAACAGCATCATTACTTGGTTCAAATAAGCCATAATCTTGAACACCAACGTTACGAGTTGAATCAAGAGCTTCGACAGCATCGTTAATAATTCTTTCACTACTTGAATATGGATAAATAGCAACACCTGCTTTACATGAATATAAAATTTGAGAACCATCACGTAAAATTTCAGTAATGTGATATTCGGATAATAATGTTCTTAATTCAGAAATCAAAATAGAAGTATTAGTAACTGAAGAAATATATAATAAAATTGTTTCATGGTCGAATTCACCAATCATTGTAGGTTTTAAAACTTCTTTTGCACGATTTACTAACTCATATAAATATTCTGGTTTTTCACTGCCAATCATTTGAACAGCAATAACAGCTGAGTGGTATAAATATTGTTTTGCAATAAGTTTACTTAAGTTTGTTTGGAAACTATTAAATGTCAAAATATCAGCACGAACAAAATCTGCATCTTCTAAGTTTAGAGTTGTTTCAACAGCTGAATAGTTTCGATGTTCGAAAGCTTTAATTGTTTCATTAACATAGTTTCTCAATGATTCAATTTCATTAATTGATAACTTTGTATTAATAGGTTTGAATTCAGTTTTAGATAATTGTTCAATAGAATCATTAACAACTTCAAGTTCACTAGTAACGTGATTTGTAACTTTTTTAACACCTTTTCTATAAACTAAAAGGAATATTAATTCAAAGATTCCTGTTAATGTTAATGCTCCAGCAATAACATAAGCACTTCGATAAATAAAGAAGTAAACAAGTACTCCAACCAATATAATAAAAGTCGATAGGACAGTTAATACTACCGGTTTAGTCAAGTTCTTTTTAAGATAATTAGGAAACTTCATAGAATTCCTCCCTTGAAAAATATAATAAAAATATAATTATATTTTTGTATATAAAAAAATAGTTAGGTCTCTAACCCATATTTAGAATAACATAAATTATATCAAAAATGAACAAAACGAAATCATTTATTGTTAGTTATTGCATAAATTTTTCAATAAACTCTTATAAAATCTTTAAATTAATAGTTTAAATATATGAAAAATAAATAAGTTATAAAAAATATCATAATTAATTTTTAACAAGTGTAAATTGCATATTTATATAAAAATAAGTATGAATAAGTAAAAACACTTTTTTACCTAACACACCTATATTCTTATCTTTCATTTAATAAATCTTAATAGAAAATCTGCAATACCTATAATAATAAATCCATTATTATCTATAGTTTCTTCAAGTGGTCTATTTATTACAAGAATTTTTTGAAAAGAATCATTCACCGCAATAAATGGCCTAATTTCTCTATTTTTAGTTTCTGATGAGGAAATTTCATTACTAACTTGTATATAATATTTTTTTGCTCCTTTTTTGGCAATGAAATCAATTTCATAGTATTTTCTAATACTTTTTCCATTTTTGTCTTTTTCAAATTTTTCAAATGATCCAACATTAACAGTAAAACCATTATAAATTAATTCATTGTATACCATGTTTTCAATCATTTGCCCTTCATCTTCATAAGCAAAATTCAATCTTGCATTTCTTAGTCCATTATCAACAAAATAAAATTTTCTAAGTGCTCCTATTTCACTGTTCCCTTTTACATCAAATCTATTTACTTCTCTAATAATGAATGAATCAATAAAATAATTTATATATTGTTCTACAGTATCTTTATTTATCTTGCCTCTTGTAGTGCTATTATATATATTAGCTAATCTTGTACTATTAAATAATTGTCCTGTCTCTTCACTGATGATATTGCATAATGAATCCAATGCCTCGCTTTTTTTTAAATTATTATGTTCTAATATATCTTTGAAGTAAGTAGTTTCAAATAAGCTTTTTAAATAATCTTTTTTTTCGTCAACATTTTTTAAAACAGCAAGTGGCATACCACCATATCTCATATATTCAAATATAGTATCCGAAGATGAATTTTTTTTATAATTGCAGAATTCTTCTAAAGATAAAGGAGTTAGAGTAATATTTGTCGCTTTGTCTCTAAATTCAGTAATTATGTCACTTGATAACATTTTAGAATTAGATCCTGTCGCATAGACATCTATATAGTCTTCCCTTGAAAGGCCTAAAAGTACTTCAACAAAAGTAATAATATCTTTATCTTTTTTACTCGCAATCACATATTTTCCATTAGTATAAATCGGATTTTTAATAGGAGAAACTAGTTGTAATTCATCAATAAAAACATAATTCATGTTGTCTTTATTACACTGTTCTCTAATATATTTATCTAATTCAATAGGATTTCTCAATCTTGCATTTTTTAACTCATCTAAATCAATTATAATAATTTGATTCTCTGAAACACCTGTATCAATAAGATGTTTTTTAAAAATTTCTTTTAACAAATATGATTTTCCACATCTTCTAATACCTGTAATAATTTTAGGAAACCCATTATTTTTTGCAGCAATTAATTTTGATAAATATAAATTCCTTTCAATCATAATATTTCACCTTTTTTCATAGAATTCTATCTTTTTTTCGATTAAATATTACCACAAAAAAGTCAAAATATCAATTTTCTAATCTATTTTTTCATAGAATTCTATGTTTTTTTCGAATAAAAGTCAAATATATTTACCTTTTTTATAATCAAAATTCATAAGTAAATACTAAATATTAAACAAAATTTATTAGGATTTTAAATGTATTGAAAAATGTTTTTTAATACAATTATTTTCTTTTTTTCTTATTTTTTACACCATTTTTAGTTTTTACTGGAAGCTTATATTCAACAAATCCTTCTTTAAAAACATCATTAAATTTTTCGGGAATTGGTGCTTTGAAATTGTATTTTTTCTTATTTACAGGATGAATAAATTCAAGTTCATAAGCATGTAAACCTAATCTATTAATAGGGTTTTTGGTTGAACCATATTTATCATCACCAACAACATTATGTCCTATATCTTTCATATGTACTCTAATCTGATTTTTTCTACCTGTATGTAAATTTATATCGACTAAAGAGTAACCATTTTTTTCTTTTATAACATTATAATCAGTAATACTTTCTTGGCCATCTCCTGGTTTAAAAGAAGAATACATTATATTAGTTTTAGTTTGACGAAGCCACGATTTAATCGTACCTTTTTTATCTTTTAAAGTGCCTTCAACTATAGCATAGTATCCTCTTTTTAAAACAATATCGTTCCACACATTTTGAAGTTTATCACGTATTTCTTCATTTTTTGCGACCATTAAAACTCCGGATGTATCTTTATCAAGACGATGAACTACATATATACGATTATGTGGATTTTCACGTCGATAATAATCCATTAAAAGACGATATGCTGTCATTCCTTTTTCATTATCTGAAGCAATTGACAATAGTCCTGATGGTTTATTAATTACAATAAATTCATCATCTTCATAAATAATGTCTAATGATTTCCTTTTTTGAAGTGGAATCCTAAATGAGTTCTTACCAATCATAACAACATCATCTTTAGCTAACATAAAATCAAATTGAGAAACAGCAGCTCCATCAACAGCAACTTGTTTTCTCGTTAATAAAGATTTTATATTATTCCTTGATAATGACGTTAAATTTTCCATTAAAAAATCCATTAATAAGCAAGGCTTTTTAACGACAAATTCTTTAATAATATTTGTATCTTTTTTTACGTAATTACTTTTATCGTAATTTTCTTTTTTCATATTCTTCTTCATAACTATAATACACTTCTAAATAATAACAATGCTAAACCATAATACGAAACAATACCAACAATATCGTTTAATGTTGTAATAAGAGGTCCACTAGCAACAGCTGGGTCAATTTTAATTTTCTTAAAGATAATAGGGACAATACATCCGATAAAACTAGATAAAATGAAAGCTGGAATTAAAGCTCCACTAACACAACCAGCTATTAATAAAAGATCATTAATTCTTAGTGTTTCTCCAAGAATAGGAGTATTTCTTACATATAAAAATAAAGAAACAGCACCAAAAGAAATGATAGATAAAATTAGACCATTTGTTAATCCTACACGAACTTCTTTAAAGACCATTTTAGCAATTTTTTTACGCGATAAATCTTCATCCATCAATCCTCTAATAGTAACAGCTAGAGATTGAGTACCAGCATTACCAGACATTCCTAAAATTACAGATTGGAAGAAAACAATCATAGGTATACCATCAATTACAGTTTCAAATTGTGAAACAACTAGAGAGATAAACATACCTAAAATCAATAGACATACTAACCATACGATACGTTTTTTAACTGATTTAAAAACAGGTTCATCTATTTCTTCAGCTTCATTTAAACCAGCAAGTTTTGCATAGTCTTCAGTAAGTTCATCTTCAACAACTTCGACTAAATCATCTTGTGTAATAACACCTATTAATTCATCTTTTTCATTTAAAACAGGATATAAATCAAGAGATGCATCCTTTAAATCATTAATACATTCTTCAATTAATTCAGTCGAATATACGTAAGGATATTGAGTATGAATAATATCTTCTAAATTATCATCTTCACGAGCTCTAATTAAATCTTTTAAGTCAATAGAACCATAAAATTTCCCATTTTCATCTTTAACAAAAAGAGTATAAATATTATCGTTTTCTTTCGAATACTTAATAAGATGCTTCATAGCACTTTTAATAGTATCGTTTTTCTTAACAATGATATAATTAGTAGTCATTTTACTACCGATTTGATCATCTTCAAAAGAAGCTAACAAACGAACATCTTCTAAAGCTTCTTTTTCCATTAATGATGTAATTTGTTTTTTATCTTCTTCTTCAAGTTCTTGTAAAACATCAAGAGCATCATCAGCATCCATTAATTCAATTAAGTCAGCTGCTGTTTCGTTTTCTAGTTCAGCGATATAATCTTCAACATTTTCTAGATAAGTAAAAACATTAGATACTCTTTCCTTACCTAATATACGATATAATTTTTTTCTTTCTTCTTCTGTTAAATAGCAAATTACTTCAGCAATATCAGAATCATGATAATTCTCTAATTCTTCTTTAATGTAGCTCGGTTTTGATTTAGAACGAATTAGACTTAACAATTCTTGCATTTCTTCTTGTATATCTTCCATAATCATAATTGTTAATTGGCTAAGCTTAAATAATGGCCAATTAACTTAACTCCTTTCCAAGCTACAATTAATAATAAGTTTATTAAATTTAATTCAATAATATATTTACATCAAATTAAGCAATTTATATTTTTAAATGATTAAACCTATTGTTCTATATTACTATAATATTTTTGTAATGGACTTCTAGGTTTATTTGGAATAGTTAATAACAATTTTCCCTTTTCAACAAGAGGTTGAATAATTTGTGACAATACATGGTTTTTACTTAAACCTATATATGCTGTTATTTCATCACGGCTTCTTGGAATATGGCAAAATGCAATAACCTTTTCATCGTATCCGTCATTGTTATTATCAAATGACTTTCTAATGATAGTTTTAAATTGACCATTTTTGGATATAAAAATAGGAGCTGGCATATTATTATCCAATAATTCTTTCCTAATAGTTGGTATTCCAGAATATCTATTTTCCGTAATATGTAAAAGTTCTAAAATATTCGTAAGAATAATATTTCTTGTTTCAGGACGTGCAATACCTAATTGTTCAACGGAAATTCCACCAAATAACACACCAGGGTTTGTAATTTCTATCCTATCTGAATAAATTTCTAAGCTAACAGGTATACCTTCCGTAAATCTACTATAGTCCCTATGAACCAATGAATTAAGCAAAGCTTCTCTAATTGCTTTTAATGGATATTCATATTTATCTTCTCTTTGCCCTAAATCATTAATAATTGTATAGTTTTTAATATTTTTCCTTACAAAATTCATACCTTCTTCAATCATTTCATCAATAGGCCCAGTAATTCTTCTGTTATCAATAAATCGCTCATTATTTGTACCGACTTCACCCTTTTGCGCTCCTGGTACACATACAGCAGTAATAGAATATTGTGGAAAATATGTCTGTGGGTATTTTGAAAATACCATAACGGCAGCTAAAGTAGGTTTTCCATCTTTATATAACCCCATAAGTTCATTAATATCATTGTCAGTGAGATTCTTTGCTAAATTATTTCTTTCTTGCTTGACGGCTGACAAATATTTATCATATTTATAATTATCAAATAATTTTATTTTATTGTCATCAATCGTTCTAAGATCATCTTTAATTCTTTGTTTGTATGACTCATAGGAATAAATTTCGTATTCTGTCATTTGCTCATCTGCTTCTCCAACACGAATGTAAGATCCTTTATATTTTCCGATTCCTTTATAATAACAAGGCCTATTATAATAATCTATGCCAGGTATTTCTGCTGAAACTATATTCTTACCATCATAATTAATTACCGTAAACAACGCTCTTACAGGTGGTTCCATTTGTTTACATTGCTCAGAAATTTTTTTCATCAAGTCGCTAGTATCATATACTCCACATATTAAATAATCTTTTTTTTCATCAATTCCAAAAACTATGATACCTCCGTTATCTTGATTAGAAAATGAAGACAAAGTATCATATAGTTTTTCTGGACAACCTTTAAAAGCAGCTTTAATTTCCAAATTATTTAATTCAGTTTTTATATTTTTAATGTTATCAATTAATTTAAACAATTCTTGTTCTTGCATTCCTTATCACCTATTATTATTTTATTACTTAATTACTCATTTATCAACAAGCTTGAACGATAAAATTCAAGTTTGAACGATGAAAACATTAGTTTGAACGATGAAATTCAAGTTTGAACGATGAAATTCAAGTTTGAACGATGAAATTTAAGTTTGAACGATTATTATCTTTTTAAAAGTTTATTATATTTTTTTATAGCCTAATAGTCCTTTAAATAACTCTTGAACACGATTAATATCTTCTTGATTTTCAAAACCACTTTTTTCAATAAAGTATCCCTGTTGATTTGGTAAAACCAAAACAAATAAATCTTTTGTCTCTAAAATTTGAACAAAGTCATTATATTCATTTACTAATTCATTAGATGCACCTTCGAATGTTAAGACAGCTCTAATTTTTGTTTCTTCAATAAAAAAGTGACAATCGATTTCTTCAAAACCTTCTACTTTATCATTAGCTGTTTTCTTTAATGTGCGATAAAACAAAAAGTAAGTAACAAAAGGATATGCAATCATAATTACTCCTAGAAGTATTGCTATCCAATATTTATCAATATAAAAAGCTAAAACGAGTGCTATAACAAAAGCACTTAAAAGTTCAACAATTAATAATGATTTTTTAAAACTTTTCATAAATAAAGTTTTTGAAAAATTAACTTGTAGATCTTTAGTTAATTTTGAATGATTTCTAATTTCCATAATTTATCATCTCCACTTTGTTAGTATAGCACATAATCAAAATAAAAGTCTTTATATTTTTACTATGTCTAGTTAGCTAAGAATAGATTATAAATTATCTTGTACTTCGTTTTTATTATTATTTTTAATGTATGAGAAAATTAATAAAGTCAAGTTACCTAACAATACTATTAAATATATAATGAACCAATATAAAATACTAAAAGCTTCACTTGTTAAAATAACTAATGCAATTAGCATACTAATAGATAGAATAGATAATAAAATATTTATAACTAATCCTACTTTTTTTGTTTCAAAACTATTAATAATAGAAGCAACAATTGGTAAACAAACTAAGACGTAAAATAGATAAAATAATGGAATGCTTTTATTTACTAAGATATCAAAAATTGATAATGTTGTTTCTTCATCAATTCTTACTAAAGGAATAGTAAAAAACATTACTGCTGAAACAAAACTTAATGCGTAAGAGATTAATTGTAGTGAACTTAATTTAGTTTGTTCACTTTTACGAGTTGATCCTAATAACTCCATTAAAGCATTATTATTTTCTAATCCTTTAAACAAAGGATAACCGATGATTGTTACACAAACAAATTCTCCAAAAGCAACTTCAAGAACTGTAATAAAGAAAGGTATTTCATAGACAATACTGAGTTCAGCTCCAACAATTAAACCAACAAATAATGTAGGCCATAAAGAAGCAACAAAAAGTCTTTTACTTAAGCATATAAAGATACATGGAAGAATCGTAGATAAAGTACCAAATACAATATCAACCCATCCAAGTGGAGAAAAAAAGTTAGCAATTAAGCATCCAAGTGAAATAGAATAACCATACTTTTTATTATAAAAGCATAAAAGTATCAAAGCTTCAGAAATTCTAAATTGAAGCGGACCATAACTTAAAGGAGAAATACCTAAAGTTAAGGCTACATACATTGCACAAATAATAGCAATAATAGAAAGATCCTTAATGATGTTTTTCTTAGTCATTTAAAACACCTTCTTTCAAGCATGAAAAAAGAACAGTATTTGATAAACCGTTCTTTGAAATAAATAACATTAAATTCATAAAAACACACCCCTTGTTTTGTTATTTTAGAAGATGGTTATGCAAGGAACATCTTCTTGTTAATATT
>JAXFTN010000134.1:0-10343 GCA_034176765.1 Bacilli bacterium
AATTTACATGGATCTTTATTACCAAAATATCGTGGTGCAGCACCTATTCAATATGCTATTAAAAACGGTGATAAGATAACAGGTGTGACATTAATGGAAATGATTGATAAAATGGATGCTGGCAAAATGTATGCTAAAAAAACCATCGCTATTTCTGATGATGATAACTCAAGTTCATTATTTAATAAAATTGGAGAATGTGCTAAAGAGTTAATATTAGAAACTCTACCTTTATATCTAGAAGGAAAATTAAATGGTGAAGAACAAGATGAATCTTTAGTTTCCTTTTGTCCTACAATAAAGCCAGAAGAAGAACATATTCCTCCATGCTTAAAAACATATGAATTTGTAAATTATGTTCGTTTCTTAGCTGATCAACCAGGAGCTTATTTATTACTAGATGACTTGAAATTTAAAATTTATAAAGCTAAAGTCTATTCAAATAATAAAGCATACGATAACTATAAAATCATACAAGCTGATAAAAATGGTTTGTTATTAACTTGCTCTGATGGTGTGGTTCAATTACTTGAAATTCAAAAGCAAGGTAAAAATAGAATGGATTATAAATCTTTTGTAAATGGAGAAAAAGATATTTTAGGTAAAATATTACAATAATTAATAAGTCTATGTTAAAATTAACATAGGCTTATTTTTTAGGAGGAAATTATGGTAGAAATAAAGTTATCTGTACACCAATTAGTTGATTTTCTTCTAAGAACAGGAGATATTGATTCAAGAGTTTTTAACAATAACACCATGTTAGCGGGAACAAAAATTCATGCTTCTTATCAAAGTAAACAAAATAATATGTATTTAAGTGAAGTTCAACTTTCTTATGATTTTTATATTCAAAAATATCATATAAAACTTTTTGGTCGTGCTGATGGAATTATTATTAAAAATGATAAAAGTGTTATTATAGATGAAATTAAATCAACCATTTTAGATTTAGAAACATGTTATGAAAAACAAGGTAATTGGCATTTAGGTCAAGCCATCTGTTATGCATTTATGTATGCAAAGAATAACAATTTAAATAATATTGGAGTTAATTTAACATATATTTCTCAAAATGATGAATCGACAATGAAAAAAAGCTTTTCATTTACAGAAGAATATTTAACTTCCTATATGAATGATTTGCTTAAAAAATATTTAATGTTTTATAACATTATTGAAGTTAAAAGAGAAAAAAGAAATGAAAGTTCAAATATGTTAGAGTTTCCATTTGAAAAATTTAGAATGGGACAAAGAGAATTATCAAAATATTGTTATCATGTGGCAAAAGATGGTGGTATTTTATTTGCTGAAGCACCCACTGGAATTGGGAAAACAATATCGACTATTTTTCCTTTTATTAAATCGTTTAAAGATAATGAGAATGAAAAAATATTTTATTTAACTGCTAAGACTAGTGGAAGAGAAGCTGCGTATAAGGCATGCGAACTATTGAAAGCTAAAGGTCAAAACCTAAGTGAAGTTATAATTACTGCTAAAGATAAAATATGTTTAAATCCTGGAACAAGTTGTAACCCTAGCGATTGTCCTTTTGCTGTTGGTTATTATGATAAAATAAAAGATATTCTTATCGAAATGATACTTAATGAAACTAGTTTTGATTATGATACGATCTTAAAATATGCTTTTAAATATAATGTATGTCCATTTGAATTACAACTAGATTTATCATTGTATAGCGATGTTGTTATATGTGATTATAACTATTTATTTGATCCTATAGGATATTTAAAAAGATATTTTGATGGTGAATGCAATGATGTTCTAGTACTTGTTGATGAAGCTCACAATCTTGTTCCACGAGCAAAATCAATGTATTCTTGTGAAATTACTTATTCATTATTTAAAAAAGTAAAAAAGCAAATCTCGAAAATAGACGATGCAAAAATAAAATCAGCTTTTAAAAGTACTAATAAATATTTAAAATATTATTTAGATTTATATAATGAAGACGATTCAAACATCATTATTCCATATATTGAAGATTCCATTATGAATTCTTTAAGTAGATTAACTTTACAAATGAATAGGATTCAAAAAGAATACAGTTCCTATGTTACTGAGGAATTCAAAGATTGTTCTATGGAAATTTATCGTTTTATTAGATTATATGAATTTTATAATGAATCCTTTAAATTATTTTTAAATTTTGAAAATGAAAAAAACTTTACATTAAACCTTTTATGCCTTGATGCATCTTCTTTTGTTCGTCAATCCTTGTCTCAAGTTAAGGGGTCTGCTTTATTTAGTGCTACCTTATCTCCATTTGAGTATTATGTCGAAGAATTGGGTGGGGAAGTAAATAAAGATATTACTTTAGTTTTAGATTCTCCTTTTAATAAAGATAATGTACTATTGATGATTGATAATGGTGTATCTACTTTATATAAGAATAGAAATGCATCTTACTCTTATATAGTTGAAGATATAAAAAACTTTGTTAAATCAAGGTTAGGTAATTATTTTGTTTTTTTCCCATCTTATGAATATATGGAAAATGTTTATAACTTATTAAGTGGCGACTTTGAAGTTATTAAACAAGATAGAAATATGGATGATAAACAAAAAAGTGAATTCTTGTCACATTTTGAGAGTAATCCAAACAAAACTACAATTGGTTTTGTTGTACTAGGTGGTTCATTTGGTGAAGCCATTGATTTAATTGATGATCGGTTGATTGGAGTAGTTATTGTCGGCGTTGGTTTACCACAAATAAATTTTAAGAGTGATTTAGTAAAAGAATACTTTATGAAAAAAGGTATGAATGGATTCGACTATGCTTATGTTAATCGTGGCATTAATAATGTTATGCAAGCCATGGGACGTTTAATTCGTAGTGAAAATGATAAGGGTGCTATTTTATTAATTGACCAAAGATATACAAATTATAACTATCGTAAAATTTTTAGAGGAAATTTTAAAAATTATCATATTATCTATTCGAGTGAAGAAATAGGAAAAATGTGTGAATCTTTTTGGCGCAGACACAAAATAATCAAATAAATTGTTTATAAATTTGTTAATTTTATATATAATTACAAAAGCAAGGAGGTAGAGTCATGAATGTAAAAAAAGAAAATATTAGAAATTTTTCTATTATTGCACATATAGATCATGGTAAATCTACCTTAGCTGATAGGTTACTTGAACAAACTGGAACAATTGAAAAACGTTTGATGAAAGAACAATTGCTTGACCAATTAGATTTAGAGCGTGAACGTGGTATTACAATTAAATTAAATGCTGTAACTCTTACTTATAATGCACCTGATGGTGAACAATATATTTTAAATCTAATTGACACTCCTGGGCATGTCGATTTTGCGTATGAAGTTTCGCGTTCTCTTGCTGCATGCGAAGGAGCGTTACTTGTTGTAGATGCTTCTCAAGGTGTTGAAGCACAAACTTTAGCAAATGTTTATCTTGCAATTGATAATGATCTTGAAATCATTCCAATTATTAATAAAGTTGATTTACCTAGTGCTGATATTGATAGAGTAAAAGAAGATATAGAAAATAGAATAGGTCTTTCTTGTGAAAATGCAATTGGCATTAGTGCAAAAACAGGTTTGAACATTGATAAAGTATTAGAAGCAATTGTTGCTTTAATACCTCCACCAAGTGGCGATGAAAATAAACCTTTATCTGCTTTGATTTTCGATAGTTTCTACGATTCATATCGTGGTGTTGTTGTTATGATTCGTGTTAAAGATGGAAAAGTCAAAGTTGGCGATACTATTCGTTTCATGTCAACAAATAAAGAGTATTTAGTAACTGAAGTAGGATTGAGACATCCATATGAAGAAAAAATGGATGAATTAGTTGCTGGCGAAGTTGGTTATTTAGCTGCACAGATAAAAGATATTCGAGACGTTCATACTGGTGATACTATAACTCTTTCGTGTAATCCAACAGAAACACCTTTACCTGGTTATCGAAAAATGAATCCAATGGTATATTGTGGTTTATATCCTGTTGACTCAAAAAGATATGAAGATTTAAAAGATTCTTTAGAAAAATTATGTTTAAATGATTCATCTTTACATTTTGAACCCGAAACTTCCAAAGCTTTAGGATTTGGTTTTAGATGTGGCTTTTTAGGTTTATTACATATGGATGTAGTTCAAGAAAGACTAGAACGTGAATATCAAATAGATTTAATTCTTACTGCTCCAAGTGTCATTTATCATGTATATAAAACTGATGGAACAATGATAAGTATTGATAATCCTTCTGATATGCCTCCACTTACAACTATTAAAGAAATTCAAGAACCGTTTGTCATAGCTAGTATTATGACTCCTCAAGAATTTGTTGGGCCTTTAATGACTTTATGCCAAGATAGACGTGGAGTTTATATTGACTTGCAATATTTTGATGATTCAAGAATGATTTTAAAATATGAATTGCCTTTATCTGAAATAGTTTATAACTTTTTTGATAAATTAAAATCATATTCTAAAGGTTATGCATCTTTTGATTATCAATTTAGTGATTACCGTGTTTCTAATTTGGCAAAAATGGATATTTTATTAAATGGACAAATAATAGATGCATTATCAACTATTGTTTATAAACCAAACGCTTATCAAAGAGGTAATGCGATTGTATCTAAATTAAAAGATATTATTCCACGTCAACAGTTTGAAGTTCCTGTACAAGCTGCTGTCAATAATAAGGTAGTTGCACGTAGTGATATCAAAGCTGTTCGTAAAGATGTTTTAGCAAAATGTTATGGTGGCGATATTTCACGAAAAAAGAAACTTCTTGAAAAACAAAAAGAAGGTAAGAAGCGTATGAAAAATGTTGGGTCTGTTGAAGTACCTCAAGAAGCATTTATGGCTGTCTTATCAATTGATGATGATGAAGAATAAAAGCTATATCAATTTTGATATGGCTTTTTTTAAAAATAATGTATTTTATAGAAGAAATTGAACATAATTTGTCAAAATATGTTAGTAAAAAATTAGTAATTATTTAGTATTTATTATAGAAAAGAATTTCTAAAGATGTTAGAATATATTAGAGGTGAAGCCGATGAGCAATAGTGATGAATTAAGTATAAAGTTTTCTAATACTATTTACGCTACAAAACAAGAAGTAGCTAAAGAATTAAATATTAATGCTATTGATGATATTTGGAATCGTATTATTTCTTATCGATCTTTATTTAATAAAGCATTATCAGTACGTAATATTGATAGAACACCATATAATATTACTTTAACACCGACTATCACTACGAAAGTTAATGCTATTGAAAGAAAATTTGTCAAAGCTATTTTGGCTATTAATAAAATTGATGGTGAAGATAATAAAAACATATTTAGAAAAGAATATTATGTTCGCTGTTTATATTATTTAGCAAAGAAATATAATATATCTGTTACTGAAGAATTTTTATATTCATTAATAGATGGAAAATTATCTACATTATCTCCTAGTGAGATAATAATTGCTAACTATTATCGTATTTTAAAGTATATAGAAAAACATTACTGTGACCCAATAGATCATGAATTAGTTACTAAAGTTTACTGCATGTTTACTGGTAGTGATAATTTAGATAATCCATATAGAACAAGAAATATGGAAGATTTCAGTACAAATATAACGATAGGTAGTTACTATAATTCAGCACCTGCAGAAAGAATTGCTGCAATGATGGAAGATTTATTCTCATTTTTACAAAATGATGATTCGTCTCCAATTATTAAAGCAATTATGGCTTATTATTATGTAACACATATAAAACCTTTTGATGTTTATTCAGAAGAAATAGGATTAATTTTATTTAAAGATGTATTGGCACATAATGACTTCGAAGATATTTCAACATTAATTGATATTGAGATGATTCTTTCGGAAAATGAAGAAGCGTTTAACAATATATTAAATGAAGTTAGAAAAACTAATGATATTACTTATTTGGTAGCTTATTTGAATCCTGTATTGGATGATATTATTAATGAATTGAATAATCAAATTTCTAAAGTTAAAACATTAGAAATTAAGAATGAGTATTATGAAGTTTCTCAAAACAACGTTAGAAATAAGGAACAATATCTTGTTCAAAATAATGTTGAATCATTTTCTAGACAAACAAATTCACAAGTAGATTTTGAATTAAATGTATCTTTACCAAAGGTACCTATTGGTCTAGATGAAGAGGATGCGGCAAAAATTGAAGAACATTTATTAGAAATTTTTCCTACTTTAAAAAGAGGTCAAGCATATTTCTATGCTCGTCACTGTACTATTGGAAAATATTATACGATATCTCAGTATAAGAAATTATTAGATGTTGCTTATGAGACTGCTAGAACATCAATGGATAATTTAGCAGACTTGGGATTTTATAGAAAAGAAAAGTTAAATAATAAATTTATTTATACACCATTACCAAGAAGATAATAAGGAGGATTTTTTATGGTTAGTTTATTTGATGTTATCGAAGATTTAATGGTTTTATGGATTGTTTTAGGTATTGCATTAATCGGTTTAGTTGCTTGGTTATGCTATCGTTTCATTCCAGGATTAAGAATCGAAAAAGAAGAAGTAGATGAAAAACAAGCTGCAAAAGAAGAATTAGATCGTTTCTTAGTTCCAATGGATGAGGATGTAGAAGTAAAAGAAGAAACTGATGAAGATAAAAAAGAAGAAAGTCTTGAAGAAGTAAAAAAAGATGAAAAAGTTTCATCTCGTAAAAAATAATCTTTATATACATATTCCATTTTGTTCTCATATCTGCTCATATTGTGATTTTTGCAAGTTAATATATGATGAAAAAATGGCTAGTAAGTATATAAATGAATTATTAAAAGAAATTGATAGTTATAAACTTGAAAGCCTAGAAACTATTTATGTTGGTGGAGGAACACCTTCTTCATTATCACTTGAATTACTTGAATTGTTACTAAAAAAGATTCAACCATTATTAAAAAGTGAATATGAATTTACGTTTGAATGTAATTTTGAAAACACATCTTTAGAAAAGTTAATTCTCTTGAAAAAGTATGGAGTTAATAGATTATCATTTGGAGTTCAAAGTTTAAACAATGATATATTAAAATCGTTAAATAGATATCATACAAGAGAAAATGTTATCGATATTATTTCAAAAGCAAAAGAAATTGGATTTAACAATATTAATATTGATCTTATTTATGGCTTACCAAATGCTGATTCTAATAAACTTCAAAATGATTTAGAAGAATTTATAAAGTTAGATATTCAGCACATTTCTACATATAGTTTAACAATATCACCTAACACATTGTTTTATATAAAGAATATAAAAGAAGTTGACGATGAAACATCGAGGAAATTATATGATTTAATCTTTAATTTTTTGGAAGAACATGGATATAAAAGATATGAAGTATCTAATTTTGCAAAAGAAGGGTTTGAATCAAAACATAATCAAGTTTATTGGAACAATGAAAATTATGTTGGCGTAGGACTAGGAGCAAGTGGTTATTTAAAAGATATTCGTTATCAAAATACTAAGTCAATAAATAAATATTTATCGGGTGAATACATTTTTGAGAAAGAAAAAGTAAGCTATAAAGATAACATTAATTATTTCTTAATGTTAAAACTTAGAAAAGTTGAAGGTTTCAAAATTCAGGAAATTCAAGATATATGTAATAAAGAAGATTTTGAGCATATTATGAATTCAATTAATCTTTTCGTTAATCGAGGTTTACTTAAAATCAAAGACTATCAAGTTAATTGTACAGACGAAGGAATGATGTTACTAGACATTATATTACGTGATATTTTCATTTAAGATAGTTTGACAAAGGAGTGATTTAAATGAGAGCTAATTCAATAATTATGAAATTAGAAAAAGCTGAAGGCGAAGAATCAGAATACGATTTTGAACGTAGTAAATTTTTTGGATCTCCAGTTTTTAATAAAGAAGTCATTGAAAAAGAAGTCGATTTCAATGAAATCTTTATTGCTCAAATTAATCTAGAAGACATTGGATATTATGATAAAGATAAAATGTTACCTAAAACAGGTTATTTATCATTCTTTTATAATGAAGAAACTAAAAAGATGCATGTGATTTATCACACAAAAGAAATCAACAATGTCATCATAGATTACAATAAACATTTTGATAGAAAAAACTATACAACGGCTTTTTATATATCATTTGATTCTTTTGATGAAATTATTGTTGATGATGAAATTCGATTTTCTTCAGTTGATGGATGTAAATTATTAGGTTTCGCTTATGATAATATTAAAAAAAGTGAAATTACAGATGATGATATTCTTTTATTACAAATTGATTCATTATCTACTCCAGATTTTCCTATACTTCCAGGAATAGGAATGGGATATGTTTTTATAAATAAAAATGATTTAAAAAAGAAAAAGTTTAATAATTTAAAATTTATATCATTTAGAAATTAATAAGAAAGGGGAGGCATTTATGAAAATTATTTGTGACAAATTTACTACTAAGGTTCACCGTTATAAAGAAGATAATATTGTTTTGAAAGATAATTTTCTTTACTCTGTTATAAATGGTCTCCCTTTTTTGTATCCAAAAGAAAAAAATCTCAATATGACAACGAGATTTGTTAATGATGTAAAAAATGCATTAAATAACTATGATGGTAAACAAAGGCTTGCTCACTATTTATATAATTTATCAACAGATGAATATAATAAGTTTAATGTTTTGAAAGACTATGATAATAGTTATTATCCAGCTTGTGGATTAGCAATTGTTTATTTTGAAGACGATTTTGCTGAACTATATACTTTAGGGGACTGCTACATTGTATATGAAACTAAAGATGATAAAAAATATATGATGTACTCTCAAGAAGTTGTAGAAGTTAATTCAAGTTTATTAAATGATGCAGTAGAATATTCTTCATCTAAAAAATGTTCTTTAAGAAAAAGTATTAATAAACTTCATGAAAAGATTATAGAGCTTAGAAAAGGATTGAATTCTAATAATGGGTCATCAACTTATACGATTTCAAAAGTTCCTCAATTTAAGTTCAGCCATCAAAAAGTTAAAATTGATAATTTAAAAGAAGTGTTATTATTTTCTGATGGATTTGCACAATCATTTCAAATATTATCTTTATTTGAGAACTATGAAGATCTATTAAAAAATAATATAGACATTAGTGATCTAGGCAATCAAATTCTAAAAATGTGGGAATCTGATAGAAGATTAAAAAAATTCCCTCGTTTATCATATAAGGAAGATATAACTGTTATTAAATTATTGTTTGAATAGGAAGTGAAAGTATGATTATTGAAAAAATTGATGAAGTTATTAGTGAAATGACATTAAAAGAAAAAGCAAGTCTACTTGTTGGATACCAATCTTTTAATACTTTACCTATTGAAAGATTAAATATTCCTACTCTTTCGTTATCAGATGGTCCAAATGGATTAAGAAAAGAAGATAAAAGCACAGAAAATAATTTAACAGGAGTAGCTAATTCTTTTAGAGCTACATGTTTTCCTTCTCCATCAACTATTGCTTCCTCATGGAATAAAGATAACTTTTATAAAATGGGACAAGCAATTGCAAAAGAATGTAAATATTATGGTACTAATATTTTGTTAGGACCTGGTGTTAATATCAAAAAGAATCCATTATGTGGCCGTAATTTTGAATATTTATCTGAAGATCCTTATCTAACAGGAATTTTAGCATCAAATATGGTTACTGGACTTCAAGAAGAAGGAGTTGGAGCTTGCATTAAGCACTTTGCTTGTAATAATAATGAAAAATATCGCTATAATGGTGATTCGATTGTCGATGAACGTGCTTTAAGAGAAATATATTTAAAACCATTTGAAATGGTTGTTAAAAAAGCTAAGCCTTTTGCTATTATGACAGCTTATAATAAAATTAATGGTGAATTTGCTTCTCAAAATATTCATCTTCAAAAAGAAATATTGAGAGATGAATGGAACTTTGATGGTTTGTCAATGACTGACTGGGGTGGTGGAGTTACTCGCTCTCTTGGTTTAAAAGCTGGTACAGATTTAGAAATGCCAGGCATGATCAATCATAATATTCAGAATTTGATTGACGCTGTCCAAAATGGAGAAATTGAAGAAAGTATTATAGATAATTCTGTACGTCGTATTTTAGAAGCAATTAATAAAACAGAAATAAATGATAAAGAATGTGATTTTGAAAAGAATAATGAATTAGCAGTTGATATTGCTACTGATTCTGCTGTACTACTTGAAAATGATGGTATCTTACCATTAAATAAAGAAGATAAATTTTTAGTAATTGGTGATTTATTCAAAACTATGAGATATCAAGG
>JAXFTN010000135.1:0-3417 GCA_034176765.1 Bacilli bacterium
GAGGACGCAACTCCTTTTATTAAATACTTATTAAGTACTATTATTAGTGCATATAATGATTTCGAAGATAGAGTAGAATTAGTATCAGATAAGAAACCTAGTATTGAAGTGGTAAGAATGGCTGTTAATTCTAAACTAGGAAAATTCACAAAGAGGAATATATTAGAACTTGTGCCTTCATTATCATCAACTAGTATCGAAAGAAGTTTAAAAGAATTATGTGACTCAGGCGAAATAAGAAAAGAAGGTGTTGGTAAATCAACATATTATATTAGATTAAAATAATTTTATTGACTTGACTAGTGCATTTTGATGATTTTATCAAGCTTGTTTTGAAATATTTTTATCGTATAAAATATGCATACAATACCTAAGTGTCACATCTGTCATGCTTGTTACGTGTCACAAAGGAAAATACCTAATAATATGGATAAAAGGTGCGCCTTAGGTTATAAAAGGTGCAAAGTAATATGTGTACTTACCTTTTACATTTAAAGATTAATGTCTTGGAATGCATTGCGTTATGGTTGGCAATATCGACATCAAACTTATCAGAATAGATTGATGTTAATTAAGAAAAGATAAATTCAATATAATCTATTTTTTAAAGGTTAGTCATATAAATTTAATAAAAATATATACAATAACAATTTTTATGCTAATATTAAATAAATTAAATTAAAGGAGATATTAATATGCCTTATTGTCCTTATTGTGGTAGTGAAGTACTAAGTGGATCTAATTTCTGTCCATCATGTGGAAAAAATCTAGTTGAGCCTAATAAATCAGAAGCTACATCTAGTTTTGAAAATGAAACTTCTTCTTCAGGAAGCCGTTTTTCAGATTCCTATTCGACAAACAAAGATTCTTCATCAGGAAAATCTGATGTAAAAATGGTTGCATTTGTTTTATGTGTTATAACTTGTGTTGTTTACGCAGTTACAATTGTCGGTTTATTTGGTTTGATTTGGTGTCTTCCAATGACTTTAAAAATTAATAAAGCCATTAAAGAAAATGAACCATTAAGTCCGGGTTTTAAAGTTTGTGTATTATTATTTGTTAATACAATAGCTGGTATTCTTTTACTCGTTGATAAAGATTAATTTAATAAAAACAATATTATTAAGAAGTATATTTGTGTTATAAATATACTTTTTTGTTTTAAAAAAATTAGAAGATAATAAAAACTTTCAAACGTAAAAGTTTGAAAGTTATTTACTTATTATTCTTCTTTTGTAATTACTGGATCTTCTTCTTTTAACTGTTTAAAGTGGACAATTAAGATTGGTAGTTCAAAAGCAATCATAAATATCCAACCAATTCCTGTTCCAAATGCAGCTGATGTCATAGGTTTACTTGTTAAGTGCATTAGTAAGATGACAAATATTACACGAGCAGTGATTTGAACTAAAGTTGAAAGGAAAACAATAGTAACTTTACCACTTCCTCTAAAGAAACTTTGCATAGCATTTGTAATACTTGGTAACATATATAAACAACACATAATATTCAAATAAGTACAGGCATTATTTAAAATTTCTGCTTTTGATGTAATAAGTGCGGCATCAGATGAAACGAAAATATTTAATACTGGTTTTTTGATTACAAATATTAAGATACTTATTAACACGCCATAAATAATGTTGAGAAGGAATCCTGACATAAATCCTTTTTTAGCTCTTTTAATTTTATTTGCTCCATAGTTTTGTGAAAAGAAAATGGATGTTGCAGCTGCAAAATTTTGAGCTGGGGTAAATACAAAATCATCAATTTTTGTCGCACTAGCAAAAGCGTCAATAATTATTTCACCGTATTTATTAATTTGTGTAGAAATAATATATTTACCAACATATAAAACAACTTGTTGAAGCGCAGAAGAAATAGCATAAGGAATTGAAATTTTTAATAGCGAAGTGTCTATAACATATTCTTTAATTCTAAATAAAAAAATATCTTTATAACGTAATTTACTATAGATTGTTATAGATATAGCAGATAGTATTTGACTAATAAGTGTTGCAAGTGCAACTCCAAGTACACCTTTTTTTAATGTAACAACAAAGATAATATTTAAAGAAATATTTACTACACATGATACTGTTAAGAATAGTAATGAAGAAATAGAGTCTCCAATACTTCTTAAAACAGAAGCGTAGAGGTTATATATAAAAGTTGAAATTAAACCTAGTGCAATAATTAATAAATATTGTTTAACTTGCTTTCTTAATACTACATCGGTAACATTTGATATAGTCATAATTGGTTCTAAGAAAACAATAAATAATATTGTTAATAAAAGTATAAAAAATAGTCCTACAAGCAATATACTTGTAAATTGTCTTTTTAAATTTGGTATATCGTTTTTTCCAAAAAGATTACTTGAATGAATAGCAATTCCTAAACAAAGTCCACTAATTAAAGAAATAAAAATAGACATGATTGGATTAGCTATACCTACTGCTGCTTGATCAGTAATTGGAGTAGAAGAGAACCAACCTAAAATTATAAAATCAAATAAATTATAAGATAATTGTAAAATACTGCCGATTACTAAAGGTAAAGCAAATAGTAATAACTGAGGAAAAATTTTACCTTCAGTCATTCTTTTCTTCATAATTTAAAACCTTCTTTATAAATTCATTTGCCTTTGTTGGCCATATACTAACTTCTTTATTTATATAAGATGTATCTCCATCTTTTATTGCTGTTTCATCTGCTAAAGCTAAGCCGTGTTGACCTGTTTTAAAAATGATAAACTCATTATAAACATCATTAGATGTTAATGCATCAATCATTAATAAAGTGTGAATATATGGAACGGATTTATCTTTTTTTGTAGACCATATAAAAGTAGGCGGTGTATCTTTTGTAACTCTATTTTCAATCGAGTAATTATATAAATCTTTTTTAGTATATTGACCATTAAAAAAGTTTTGAACTGTACCTTTATGTGGCTTTTTAATAAAAGAAATTACTGGATAACAAAGTATTAAACCTTTAATATATTTTGCTAAGGAACTAGTACCTGCTAAAGCAGCTAAATGTCCTCCAGCTGAAAAGCCCATTACAAAAATATTTTTAAATTTACGATGTAAATATTTTAAAGCATATTCAACTTCAATAAGTTGTGTTGGATTTTGAAAAGGAGCAACACTATATTTTAAAATGGCAACGTTGTATCCAAATTCTAAAAACTTGTTCGCTACAGGTTCAGCTTCTCTAGGAGATAAATGATGATATCCTCCACCAGGTAAAATTAATATCATTGGTTTATTTTCATATTTATCATAAACAACATCTAATATTCCATTAGACGCAAACTTTAATTTTTTTGATATATCAATATGTTTAGTTAACATCGGTAATTTCATTATTAGCAAACTCCTTTCTTACTAATATGCCATTGACTTCAACCAT
>JAXFTN010000136.1:0-2495 GCA_034176765.1 Bacilli bacterium
CTTGTTTTCAATATTATTTTCAATATTATTTTCTTGTTTCGGTGGATTTCTATACGCTCTATTTACTGTCACCTTACAATCTAATCAAAATGTTACAGGTTTAATTTTAACTACATTTAGTGTTGGGTTTATGAAACTAATAGGAAGTAATTTAGATAATAGTAAACTAACTGTATATAGTAAAGGCATACGAACACTTTTTGTAAATTATTCTAATCTTGGTTGGTTTGGTAATATTTTCTTATCTCATGGATTTTTAGTATATCTAGGATTTATTATTGCCATTGTTGTTGCCATTGTTTTAAAGAAAACGAAGGTTGGTTTATTTTTAAGAAGTATTGGAGAATCACCTCAAACAGCGGATGCTCAAGGTATTAACGTATCTTTATATAAATATATTTCCATTCTTTGTGGTTGTGCTATAGCTGGACTTGGTGGATTATATTACGTTCTTGATCGTAGTGGAGGAACAACATTTGTTGAAGCTAATATTGAAGCTTTTGGTTGGTTAGCAGTTGCTCTTGTTATTTTCTCAATGTGGAAACCTACAATTTGTATCATAGGATCAATTATTTTTGGTGGATTATATATTTTACCTAGCTTTATAAATGTTTCAAACATTCAACTTAAGTTATTTGAGATTTTACCATATTTAGTAACGGTTATAGTTCTTATTGTTACATCAATATTAAATAATAAGAATAATCAACCTCCTAAATCGTTAGGAGTTAATTATTATAGAGAGGAAAGATAATATTATGGAATTAAGAAGTGAAAGTTTTAAAAGAATTACAAATCAAGAATTAGCAAATGATTTTATTAATGAAGCAATCTTAAAGATTAGAGAACAAGTTAAAGATAATAAAGTATTATTAGCTTTATCAGGCGGAGTTGATTCTAGTGTAGTTGCTGCTTTATTAAATAAAGCAATAGGTAAAAATCTAGTTTGCGTACACGTAAATCATGGATTATTAAGAAAAAATGAAAGTGACCAAGTTATTTAAGTTTTCAAAAATCAATTTGTTATGTATATAATTTATGTAGATTCACAAGAATATTTTTTAAATAAACTTCAAGGAGTAAGTGATCCTGAAGAAAAAAGAAAAATTATTGGAAAAGAATTTATTACTGTTTTTGCAAATGAAGCAAGAAAACTTCAAGGAATTAAGTTTTTAGCTCAAGGAACTATATATCCTGATATTTTAGAAAGTAATGGTCTAAAAGCTCACCATAATGTTGGTGGACTACCAGAAGATTTATCTTTTGAACTAGTAGAACCAGTTAAATTTTTATATAAAGATGAAGTTAGACAAGTTGGTTTAGCTTTGGGAGTAAAAGAAGAACTAGTTTATCGTCAACCATTCCCAGGTCCTGGCTTAGGAGTTAGATGCCCTGGAGCGATAACAAAAGACAGATTAGAAATTGTTCGTGAATCAGATTATATTCTAAGAGATGAATTTAAAAAATGTGGATTAAGTAAAAAGGTATGGCAATATTTTACAATCGTTCCTGATTATTATACGGTTGGTATAAGTGAAGGCAAAAGAACTTTTTTACGATTTGTTGTTATTAGAGCAGTTAATTCAATTGATGCAACTAGTGCAACAGTTGAAGAAATCCCTTATGAAATTCTATTTAAAATTAGAGATCGTATATTAAATGAAGTACCAGGAGTTAATAGAGTACTTGTTGATATAACACCTAAACCAACAGGTACAATTGAATGGGAATAGTTGAGACTTTTTTGAGACTTTTAAAAATTATAATTATGCTAAAATTTAAATAGGCAATGTGGGGGTAGTATAGTGGTATATATAATAGGAATCGGTGGTGGTTCTGGCAGTGGTAAAACCACGCTTGCTAATGCATTACAAAACATATATCAAAATGAGATAAGTGTAGTTAATTTTGATAGTTATTGTTTGAGTGCTGATGGGATGCCAATGGAAGAAAGAGCTAAAAGAAACTATGATGTTCCATCTAGCTATGATATGGAGTTATTCGAGAAACATTTGCAACTTTTGAAAGATGGTAAAGAAATTGAGTGTCCAGTTTTTGATTTTGCAACCCATTCTCGAACAAAAGATGTTGTACATATTAAGCCAAATAAAATTATTATTGTTGAAGGAATACTTATTTTTCAAGCTCAAAAAGCATTGAAGGATATGGATTTAAAAGTGTATATTGATGCATCAACAGAAGCAAGATTTCAAAGAAGATTACAAAGAGACATTGTTGAAAGAGGAAGGACAGAAGAGTCAGTAACTAACCAATTTTATTCAACAGTTCTTCCAATGCATAATATTTATATTGAGCCAACAAAAGAAATTTGTGATTTTGTATTAAATAATGATAAAGATAATGGATTAGATTTGAAACAAGTACAGGAAATTGTTAAAATAATTAATAGTAATATTTATTAACGAGGATAAAATATGGAAAAAAGAGTTAATTATCTTATTGATCAATTTAAAAAAGAGTTTCAGGATGCACCT
>JAXFTN010000137.1:0-3074 GCA_034176765.1 Bacilli bacterium
AAAGCTCATTAAAATTAATAAATATTCAATTGTTAATATTAGAGGTTCTTCATTATTATCCATACTCTTAATAGCTATAGAGAAAGGATTAAATAAATCATACTCATCGTATTCATTAATACTATTAAAAGTTGCCTCTCCAATTAAAGAAAGACAAGCAAGACTTTCAAATGAAGAATATAAATTAAATGGTGCATATATTGATACACCAGTTTTTAATATATTTCCATATTTCTCTTCAAGTAATTCAAATTTTGATATTGTATATAGATTTAATGAGCGAGCATTTTTACTTTTCATTTTTAAAGCTCCTCGTGCTAAAAAAGACTTGATACCTGTTTTCGTTAAAACAGTTACCATAGCATCATTATCTAAATATTTACTAAACTTAATGACAATACCTTCAAATTCTCTAACCATTATATTTATAACCGAATTCTTTCAAATATTTTGGAGAATTTCTCCAATCAGGTTCAACGCGAACAAAAGTTTTTAAATCACAATGTATGCCGAGTAGATTTTCAATATCATATCTTGCTTGCATACCTATACGCTTAATCATTTTTCCACCTTTACCTATAATTATTCCTTTTTGACCTTCTCTTTCACAAATTATTGTTGCATAGATTTCACAAACGTTTTTTGTTTGCTTCATTTTTTCAACAATAACTGCAATAGAATGAGGAACTTCTTCATGCAACAATCCTAAAATTTTTTCTCTAATAATTTCTGAAACAACAAAAGTTTCAGGATGATCAGTTATGACATCTTGAGGAAAATATTGAGGACCCTCTGGTAAAACAGCAATTATATTTTCTAAAAGTAAATCGACATTAACATCATTTAAAGCCGAAATTTCAATTACTTTTGAATTTGGAAATACTTCTTTATATTGCTTTTTTAAATTATCAACTAACAATAAATTTGATTGATCTATTTTATTAAGCACTATAAAAGAAGGAATTTTTACATCCTTTATTTTATCTAATAAAAATTTATCGCCTTCACCAAATTCAACAGATGCATCTACCATAATGAGCATAGCTTCTACATCTCTTAATGAAGAGAAAGCTGATTTATTCATAAATGTTGAAAGCTCACTATTTGGCTTATGAATACCAGGATTATCAATAAAAATGATTTGGGCATCGTCAGAATTATATATACCCTGAATACTATTTCTTGTCGTTTGAGCTTTTGGTGAAACAATTGATACCTTCTTTTTTAATATGGTATTTAATAAAGTAGACTTCCCAACATTTGGTCGGCCAATAATTGAAACAAAACCAGATTTCATATTAACCTCACTTTAAATCTTCACTATCAAAAGCAAAAGGTAATAATTCATTTGTATTTGTTACTTTAAATTCACCTTTCATATTAGCTAAAATTATATTTGCGCTAACTGGTAATAATTCATGCATAACTTGACGGCATGCTCCACATGGAGAACATGGACCTTCGGTATCAGCAAGAACAACTAATGATACAAAATCATCTCTTTTATATCCATGATTCATAGCATTATATAAAGCATTTCTTTCAGCACACATGCATAAACCATAACTTGAATTTTCTATATTTGCTCCATGAAATACAGTGCCATCTTTACATAATAAAGCTGCTCCTACTTTAAAATTTGAGTAAGGAGAATATGAATTTTCACGTGCCTTTACTGCTTCTTTAATTAAATCTTCTCTATTCATCAATTTCACCAACTTTTCCTATAATTTCATCTTGTAATTTAAACATGACCATTTCATCCTCTTTTTTCATATGATCATAGCCACATAAATGAAGAAGACCATGAACGAATAAAAACTTCATTTCTCGTTTCAATGAATGTTGATATTCCTTAGCTTGTTCTTTAGCTCTATCAACCGATATAAAAATCTCTCCTAACATATGTGGGATTTTATTATAGTTGATTTTCAATTCACCTTCAACATTATCATCAAAAGCAAAACTAATTACATCAGTAGGTCTATCTATATGTCTATATTCTTTATTTATATTGTGTATCGTTTTATTGTCAATTAAGTTAACTTCAACAATAAAGTTACCTTTCTTTTTAATATGTTTAAAAGTTTTTTTCATAATTTGAATATAGATTTCTTCGTATTCATCAAATTCTTCACTATATTCATTTGTAAATGTTAATTCCATATAATCATTCCTTTTGTATAAATATAATACCATAATTTAAAGAAAAAACTAATTATAATCTACGAATGAATTAACTTTATTTATATCTTTTTGAATTTCTTCCTTATTACTTACAAATAAAATAATCTCATAAACTTTTTCTGTTAGTAAATTAAGGCAAAAGAAAAAGAATAAAGCGCGATTAAAAACAAATGTCTTTTCAATTAATTGGAGTAAAATAGAAAAGAAAAATTCTAATATAATCAGTAATGAATCAATTAAAGAAATTTTACTTTTAAATATATTTACATATTTTGTTAACTTGACATAATTTTCTTTTCGATTTGATTTTTTATTTTTAAGTTCATTTTCATAATGTTCAATTTTACAAAAAGAATATTTGTTACTGATTATAAATTTGATAATATTTAAAAAACATAAAACCAAAAAGCATAATAATAAATATTTACTGTTTAGAAAACAAATGATGAGTATAAAAAAGACTGTTATCATATTTCCAACGAAAGTAGAAATATTTTGAAATAGACTTTTCTTTAATAAATATATATCATTCATAAATTGATTCAAATTTATTTTTTCATTAAGCATTATTTTTTCATTTATTCTTTTTTCATATATTAAATCAAAAAAAGATAAAGATATTTTGTTAGCAATAAAAATAAGACAAATATAAAGTAACAAAGCTATAAAATTCATTGTATTGGGTTTGATATTATTAATAATCAAGAAAGCACATGAAATATTTATAAAGATGTTTACAATGATATAGCTAGTAAATAATTTCCCTATATTATTTCTTATTTTATTTTTATTATTATTAATTAAATTTTTACATATAAGAACTTTATTTAAAAATAGTTTTTCAAATGTCTCAATTTCTAATTTTATTTTCCCACGCGAAGGATCAT
>JAXFTN010000138.1:0-11166 GCA_034176765.1 Bacilli bacterium
AGCAACCTTCTTTTGATATTCGATTACTTCATTAATAATTTTATAATCATATAATTTATATATAAGAGAATCATAAATACCAAGTAACTCGTAAAATATTCTAGAATCATTAATTTTAGATACTCCAATAATGTTACTATTAACTAAAGTAAAATCTGGCCAATAAATAATAGATGTATAGTCCTTAAAGGTTTCATATAATAAAGATAAGTAATCATTATTTTTATGTGCGTTTATAATGAATAGCTTAACTTTATGTTCCTTTAAAAACTTAAATATATTAAAACCACTTTCTGTATTAAATACAATATCATACTCATTATCTAATTCATCAATGTAACTAGGATGTACATTTTCATTTATATAAGTATCTTTTAAATCTTTATTACTAATAGGAATTAAACCTTCTTTGAATAGACGCAATTTCATTGTTTCTAAAGATGAAACAAAATAGGAGTACCCTAACCTATTTAATAAAATAGATATTGATACTCCTATGTTATTTACACCAAGAATTAAAATCTTTAGCCCTTTCATTTAATCTCCATAATCAGATCCACGTGATTTATCTTCAACATAAATCTGAAGTTTATCTGTGACATCAAATATTTCTAAAACAATTGCATCTTCACATCTTGTTAATGGGTGTTCAAAGCAACCAGTAAAAATTACTTTTCGATTTTTCTTGACTATTGCTTCCATTTCTTTTAATATTAACGCAACGCAACCCGGACGTTGTTCCTCAAATCCTTTTAACATTGTATAAAAAATGGGTTCGATATAAAACATTGATCCGTCGTCATATGCGTATAAAGTTGAAAAAGGGTTTTGTGAATCTTCTAGAACTTTCAAGTTCGACCACTCGTTATATAGTTTCACATTTATCACCTGCCTTTATTTATTATACTTAAATAATCAATAAATGAAAGGAGCATTATATGCAAAAAGATATTAAAGCTGTTATTACTGATATCGATGGAACATTATTTTCACATAATTTAAAAAAAATACCAGATAGTGCCGTAGATGCAATTAAAAAACTTCAAGCAAAAGGAATAAAAGTTTTTTTATGTTCAGGACGTAACGCGTATTTAATTCGTAAGCTTGGTGTTTTAGATAATATTCAACCTGATGGTTTGATTACAATGAATGGTGCTAATGCTATTATTGATGGTGAAATAATTTATCATTATCCAATGCCAGAAAATGAAGTTGATGCCTTAATTAAATTTTCTAAAAGACTTAAATTTGGTTTAACACTTATTGAAGAAAAAGAAGGTCATATCAATTACATAGATGATCGTGTAATTATGGCTCATGAAGAATTCAATACTCGTTTCCCTCAAGCTCGTTCATATCCAGATCATTATGATAGAACGGTTTATCAAGCTATTGCTTTTGTTGATGAACTAGATGAATCTTTATTTACACCTCACTTAAAAGAATGTAAATGTGCTCGCTGGCATAAATATGCAGTTGATATTATGCCAAAAGATTCTGATAAATCCAAAGGTGTTTTAGCAGTTCTTGAATATTATGGTTGGCAACCTGAAAATGTTATGTGTCTAGGTGACAATAATAATGATGTTGAAATGTTGAGCTTTGCTGGAATTTCAGTAGCTATGGGAAATGCTCGCCCTGAAGCTAAAGCCGTTGCAGACTATATTACAGACGATATAGATAACGACGGTTGGGCAAAAGCCATTAAACATTTTGGTCTTATTGATTAGTAGATTTCTATACAGTGTATATGTATAGTATCTACTTTTTTATTTACAAATTATGGTAAAATATTAAAAGTCCAATGGAGGGACTATATTATGATAAAAATAGAAAATGTAACAAAAGAATATCAAGCTAATGTGAAAGCCGTTGATAATATATCTTTAGAAATCAAAAGTGGAGAAATATTTGGTTTTTTAGGACCTAATGGCGCTGGTAAAACCACAACTTTAAAAATGATTACTGGTATTTCTTCAATAACTGAAGGTAACATTACAATAGATGGTTTTGATATTTATAAAGATAGTTATGAAGCAAAATCTAGAATTGGTTTTGTTCCTGATAATCCAGATATGTTAATACGTTTAAAAGGTATTGAATATTTACACTTTATTGCAAAAATGTATAATATCGATCCTAAAGTTGAACAAGAAAAAATAAAAGAACTTGCCCTAAAATTTAACATTCAGGATGCACTAAATGAAAAAATTCAAACGTATTCTCATGGTATGAGACAAAAAATCGTACTCATAAGTACTTTACTACATGAACCAACTAATTTAATTCTTGATGAGCCATTAACTGGTCTAGATCCAAAAGCTTCGTTTGAATTAAAAGAAACAATGAAGGAATATGCAAGTAAAGGTAATACAGTTTTATTTTCAACTCATGTTCTTGAAGTAGCTGAAAAATTATGTGATAGAGTTGGTATTATTTCAAAAGGAAAATTACTATTTGTTGGAACATTAAACGAATTAAAGAAATTTAAAAAAGAAGATAAGAGCTTAGAAGATATCTTCTTGGAGATGACAGACAATGAATAGAATATTAACGTTAACAGGTGTTATCTTTAAAAATAGTGGCTTTGCTAATATTTTCAATTTAAATAATTCAACAAAGAAACACTCAACTACTAAGAAAGCAATCTTTACAATATTTTTATTAATGTGCTTTGTTTTTGTAAGTGTTTCAATAGGAATGTTTGCGTTTGCATTACTTGAAATTGGAAAGCTTGAAACAGGTTATGATTTTGAATATTTGAAAAATATATTATTAATATATGTTCCTATTTATCTTGTACTTGTCTTTTCATTGATATCTATGGTTGTCTTATCATCTTTCTTTTTATCACAAGACAATCATGTATATATGCCCTTACCAATTAAATCTCATGAATTATTTGTTGCACGTCTACTTAATACTTTAATCACGGCATATGTAATTCAAATATTTGTTGTATTACCATGTTTAATATCTTTTAATATTGTATTACAACCTAGCTGGCTTATTTATATAAATGAGGTATTATTCTTTATCTTTTTACCAATTGTTCCTTTATCACTATGTCTTTTAATTAATTGTGCTTTAGCAAAAATCATTAATCTTGCTAAATATAAAACTTTATTTTCTTTCTTATCTTTCATTGTAACAATGGGTTTGATTTTAGCAATGGAATTACTCTCATCAACATCTTTAGATATTTCAGAAGCTGAAAATGCAGCTGAATTAATTGCTTCTTTTAAATCATCTATTGCAGGTTTAGCTAATAATCTTCGCTTCTTTAATTTCTATGTATTTTTACCAAATGCTGCTTTAACAGACTCCACATTAATAGGTTTATTATATTCCTTACTATTTGGTGTAATTTCCTTTGCTATTATGTTTATAGCTATTGTTGGTTTTGGACCTTCGTATGGTAATGTCCTTGTTAAGACAAACGATAATTATCAAAATAAAAAGAAAAAAGGACCAAAAGATAATCTTGATGAAGTAATTAAAAAAGGAACTAAAACAAAAACTGTATTAGGTACTTATATAATGAAAGAATTGAAAGATATTGTAAGATCAAATACTAATGTAATTCAACTTGTTGTCCCACCATTTTTAATCTTAATCATTGGAGCTATTTCAATATTTGTCACAATTTTTGGTCAAGAATCTTCCGCAGAAGGTTTACAAACAATTATTAATAATATGCGTTCACTAATTACTTTTGATAGTGGATTCTTAATTTTCTTTGTAACAGCATTTGCTTTATTTTTATCATCTATGACATTAATTAGTGCTTGTGCTATATCTCGAGAAGGTAAAAATGCCTCTTTATTAAAATATGTACCTGTTAGTCCTTTTATTGTTATGATTTCAAAAACATTTTGGGGAATTGCTTTGACTTCTATTATAGAGATTGTTGTAATTCTAGGTTTAGGTTTTGGTTTGAATATTCATTGGTCGATTATTGTATTATGTATTGTTACTTCTATAAGCGCAACTATCTTAGCAAATATTATCATGTACTTAGTAGACCTATCTAGACCTTACTTAGATTGGGTAAATGAAATTGATCCAATTAAACAAAATATGAATGTTTTATTGTCTTTACTTGCTTGCTGGGCAGTGGCTATTGTCTTTATTATTTTAGGTTATCTATCAATGGCTAATAACTTTACGAATATATTCGTTGCAGCATCCGTTATTATTGGAATATGTTTTATCATTATACTTGCACTACTATTACATATGAAAAAGAATAAATCAAAAATATTTGATAAGATTCAATAAATACAAAATGGGATAAATGATCATCCCATTTTTCATTATTTTATAAAGTACAATATTTGAAAATTTATTTATGATAAGTTTTATTATTGATAATCATAAAAGCTCTATAGATTTGTTCTAATAATATTCCACGAGTCATTAGATGAGTAAAAGTCATCGGTGATAAACATAATCTAAAATTAGCTCTTTTTACAAGATTAGAAGAAACACCTGTTGATCCTCCAATAACAAATGTAAGAGTTGAATTACCATTACTCATTAGATTTTCAATATCATGAGCAAAACTAACTGAATCTATTTGCTTTCCATGCAAGTCTAATAAATAAACATATTCATTATCTTTAATTTTAGATAAAATTTTTTCCCCTTCCTTATTCCTACAGTTTTCTTCATCTTTTAAGGAAGAATTTGCTTGAGGCAATTCATCAGGAACTTCAAATACTTCAACATTTGCATAAGGAGTTAATCGCTTAATATATTCATTACACATGTCTTTTAAAAAAGGTTCTTTAAGTTTACCAACTACTACTAATTTAATTTTCATAAACTTCTTCTCCAAACTTTAAAGTAATAAATTGATCGGCTGCCATTAAATTAATATTATTTAAAGAAACATTATATTTATCAAATATTTTACGACATGTTTCTAATGCTAACTCTTGTGTATTTGCTTCTCTTGATATATGAGCTAAACAAATATTTTTTGTCTTTTCTCCTACAAGCTGACATAATGTTACAGCACTATCTTCATTAGAAAGGTGTCCTGAATCTCCAATAATACGAAGTTTTAAACTTTCTGGACGATTAGTTTGCATTAGCATTTTGTAATTATAATTACTCTCCATTATATAATGGTCAGCATTTTTCATATATTCAAAATTTTTAGTAGAAACATAACCAGTGTCTGTCATGTAAACTAATTTTTCACCATCGTCTTCAATAACAAAACCAATTGGATTTTTAGCATCGTGAGAAGTAGGTAAAACCGTTATCTTAAAACCAGCTATATAATATACTCCATAATGACTAAGTTCATTACTAGCATCTATATCTAATGTTCCTTTTGCACAATAACATTTATGTATATCAATTTTATTCGATATGCCTCCGATATGATCAACATGGTCATGAGTAAAAAGTATAGCTTTGATATCATCAAGGCTATACGGTGTTTCACTTAATTTAGAACATAAAGATTTATAATTTATACCTAAATCTATTAATATACATTTTCCTTTAGAAACTACTAAAGTTGAGTTCCCTTTAGAACCAGAAGCAAAAACATAAAAACGCATTGTTAATCTCCGTAATCATCATTATTTGCTTGTTCATCAAAACGACCAATAGTTTTAGTAAAAATAAGTTTAACATCGCCGATAGGACCATTTCTATTTTTTCCAACAGTAACTGTTACTTGGCTAATTGTTTCTCCATTTTCATTAATGATAGGTTCATTAGTATCTTTAGTTAATGCTTTCATATTTGAAGTATCTTTATTTTGATAATCAGGACGTGATAATAACATAATAACATCAGCGTCTTGTTCAATAGAACCGGATTCACGTAAATCGGAAATAACAGGTTTACGACCACCCGTTTTTGCTTGTTCTACATTACGAGATAATTGACACAATACTAAAATAGGAATTTCTAATTCTCTAGCTAAAGCTTTTAATTGACGAGAAATTTCACTGACTTCAACTTGTCTTGATTCAACTTTTTTATTACCTGTTGTAATTAAACCAATATAATCTATCATAATAAGCGCTAAATCAGGATGTTCCATTTTTAATTTACGAGCTTTAGATAAAATATCCATCAATTTAATATTTGGTGAATCATCAATATATAATTTAGTTGATGCAATTTCACTTAAAGCCTTGTCAATTGCAACATAATCTCTTTGGCTTATCTTTCCTGTTTGAATTTTTCCAAGTTCAACAGTCGATCTATTTGCTACTAAACGCATCATTAACATTTCAGCAGGCATTTCAAGAGAAAAAATACCGACTGATTTCTTTGTTTTCAATGTTGCATTTAAACATAAATTTAAAGCAAATGCCGTTTTACCAACTGAAGGACGAGCAGCTAAAATGATCATATCACTCTTTTGCCAACCATGAGTAAGTTCATTTAGTCTCTTATAACCAGTTGTTAGACCAGTAACTCCATCCTCATCAGTAATCTTAATTGTATTTAAATCTGCTTTAACTCTATTAGCAACAGACTCAGCTGTCTCAAAAGATGAAATCTTCCTTGATTCAGCTTTTCTTAAAATTCTTTCAGCAGTTAAACCAATAAATGTGGATACATCATTAATCTCTTCTTTATCGTATTGATTAATTGTTTCCTTAAGTTGTAATAAATAGTTTCTTAAAACAGCTTGGTCTTTAACAATATCAATGTAATGTTTGTAATTTGAAGGAGCAATATTAGATTCAGTAATCTCTAAAAGATATTCAATTCCTCCTATTTTTTCAAACTCCTTTGAATTAATTAATTCATTAGTAACAGTTTGGACATCTACAGGTTCTCTTTTGTCTTGGACACGTAATATCGCACCGAAAACAATTTGATTTTTTAAATCAAAAAAATCTTCAACTACTAATCCACTGGATGCTTCAATTAGAGCATCCCTACTAGATATCATTGCTCCAAGGACCGATTTTTCAGCAGGAATATTATGTGGTAATACATCTAACATACTATCACCCTACTTTCCTTTTTCACTAACGTGCACTTTTATTGTTCCAACGACACCTTTATATAATTCGACTTTAAAATTAGTTGTGCCAAATACATTAGCTGTATCATTGGATAAAAATTTCCTTTTATCAATTAAAATATTATGTTTCGATTTTAATGCATCAACAATTTGTTTTGAAGAAATAGAACCAAACATACGTCCATCTTTACCAGAAGGAGCAACAAACTCAAGAGTGATTGTTTCTAATTGTTTTGCTACTTCTTGAGCATTTAATCTATTCTCTTCATCTTTTTTACGAGCATCTTCTATTTGTAAATTCAAAATTTCTTGGCTGCGTTTTGTAGCCATAACTCCTAATCTTCTTGGGAGAATAAAGTTGTTAGCATAGCCGTCACTTACTTCAACAGTTTGACCTTTTTTGCCAACACCTTTGACATCTTGTAATAAAATAACTTTCATTTGTCTACCTCCACTAATTGTAATCAACATCATCTGTTAATTCGATAATCTTTTCTTTAATCTTTTCTTTAATATCAAAAATAGTAACGTTTTCTATATGGAATAATACGGCTGCTCTATCAAATTCTCCTCCACCATTTCCATCTTTAAAACTTTCACAGATTCGTTGAACATTAATTTTACCATTTCCACGTGATGATGCATAATATGTATTTTCATCAATCTTACCAATAACAAAACATGCATCTACGTCTTTAGTTGCTACATGTTCTTCTGCAACTTTAGCTAGAATATCTTTATCTAATAAGAAAGTTGGATTCTTAGGATCTAAAGCACAAATGATGAAAATATGTAAACCATTACGGACATAAAAATTATCAATGTAATCAGGATGATTCATATTAGTACTTAATGTACATTTTAATTGATAAGTTTCATAAGTTTCTTTGAGATATGAAACAGCTGTGTTTTGATTAGCGCCATGTTGAATTAAACTGTTACAAGCATAGAATGTTGAGCTATCAACTCTATTTTTAAAGAATGATGTATCAAGCATAATACCTGATAACATTGTATCAGCAATCTCTTGAGGTAATTTAACAGCTTCTTCAGTGTATTCAAGTAAGTGTGTTATCATTTCACTAGCAGAAGAAATGGAAGGATCAATAAACTCGAGTAATGGATCAAGATCAACATCAGAAGTATTTTTCATATGGTGATCAAAAATAACAATTCGAGTAAATGAATTTTTATTATTGGATAAATCAAAATAATCACTTACTAATGCATTATTAGGGTTATGAACATCAGCAAGAATTAATAAAGTTTTATCATCAATTAAATCATTGATACTAGAAGAGTTAACAAAAATATTTTTGATTGATGATTTTTTAATAAATTGAGAATAGATTTGTTGTGCATTAATTTGAGATGATGGGCCATCAAATACAACATGAGCTGGAATATAGCTTCCATCGTTTTTCTTTACAGTTTGAACAAATGAATATAAACCTAATGAAGCACCTAATGAATCAAGGTCAGAATTTTTATGTCCACTAATGATTACACGAGATGATTCTCGAATATAATATGAAAGTTGTTGTGCATATGTACGATACTTAACAAGATTTTGTTGACGTTCAATTTTATGTTGACCACCAATAACTTCTTGTTTATTACCAGAAGAAATAACAATTTGATCTCCTCCACGTTTTAATGCTGTTGAAACTGCTCGAGATGCTCTTTCATATAATGAATTGATACTCTCATTGAATCCATATCCAAAGCCAATTGAAATAGTTAAAGCAATACGAGAATCAGATTTCGTATTATTTCTAATATTATCCATTAAAGAGAATTTATCATCTTGGATTTTTTCAAAGTTACTATAGCTACATAAAATAGTATAAGAATCTTCATTTGCTGTTGGTAATACCAAACAATCAAACATACCAAAATATTTATCAATGTCATTTACAGTGTTTAAAATCATTTGGTTAAATTTCTTAGATTCAGTTGTTCTTTGTAATTCATCATAGGTATCTATAATTAATGAACCAACAACAAGAGATTCATTAACTGCATTTTCATGCTCTTCTGTATAAGCACTTATATCTTTAAAAATAAATAGATTTGAATCAGGAATGTATCTAACTTCATAAGCAATATTATTAATTTTTACGACAACATCTTTTTGTTCAGAAAGTTGAGTCAATTCTTCAAAGCAATCATAAATGTTAAGGTCAAGGATTTTTACTTGTCTAGAAAATAAAAATTCATTTACCCAAATAACGACATTATTATCATCTACAACAGCCATGCCAATTTTTGCAAAATCGTAAGCTTCTTTAACATCATTTCCTAAAACACGAGCTACATCAAGGTCAGTTCTATAAGAAACACTACCAATCTTTAAAAGACGAATATAAACAATAATAGTGTCAAATAGCAAGAAAGCTAAAAACATGATCAAAATAGAAGTAGGGTTTAGCAACGATGAAGTTGTTTCAGTTACAGCTGAAATAATGAGTAAAATAGTACATACAATAACTTCAATGATTAAAGCCATAAGAGCATAAAATTTAGTAAAGTGTAATGCTCTAGAAATCGTTAATTTTTGATTATTATATGGTTCATAAATGTAATTTAAAAACTTGTTGAATTTTTTATTCTTTTTATTTTGACTCATATTTTCACCCACCTCCATATAATTATAAACTAAATACTTATTATTTTACATAATAAAAATATCTAATTATCTCTATTATTATACTTCACTTTATTAGTTGAATCACTGGCCAATAAAAAAGAAGCAATGTAACTTGTAAAGAACGAACGCATCGTCTAACATTGCTTCATTTACATTATAAATTTATAATCTATGTTATTTAGCTACATGAGTATGGTATGTTACCCATTGTTTCATTTTAATTCCTAACCAGAAACTATAGATGCCAAATGTAATAATAGTGAGTAATAACCAAATGATGTACTTACCAAATAATTGGCCACCTGTGCCATCAAACTCTAATTGTTGACCATCGATAATTGTATGTTTTGCTTCCCAACGATGATACATGCAAAGAGCCCATGGAGTAGCAATTCCAAGAGTAATAGCAATTAATAAAACTCTTAAAATATTAATTCCTATTAATCCTAAAAGTCCACCTGTAAATTTTGATTCCATTATTATAATCCTCCTAAATCAATAAATTATAATTTCAATTTACTACACATAGTGATAAATGTCAAAAAATCTATGTACATTTTAGTACTATTTTAAAATTAAAAGTAACGCAATAATCATCAAATTTAGTGAATTAATTCTATTTGCATCTAGCAAGGTATTGTCAAAATTATCAAAAAGAATTGAATAGATACTTTCTTTAAATAAAATAGGTCATTTCTATTTTAATTAGATCAAATCAAGCATTAAAAAAAGAATGCTAACTTTCTTAGCATTCTTCATATATTAATTATTCAGCAATTGCTTGTTTCATTTCTTCTTTTCTAGCAGCAATTTCTTCTTTATAGTGAGCAACTTCTGCACCATATTTTTCTTCGAACTCAGCAAAGATTTGATCTTTAGATTCATTTAATTTATTTTCTGCTTCAACTAATTTTTCTTTAACAGTTTCTGTTACAGATGCATATGCAGTTAAGAAAGATTCTAAGGCACTATCTAATGAAGTCATTGCTGAATCTAATGCGTTTACAACAGTATCTAAAGCTGTATTAGCATTTGCATAAGCTTGTTGTAATAAAACTTCTGCAGAATCTAAATTGTTTAAAGCAATAGTTAATAGTGCTTCTTTATTTGTTTTTTCTGCACCATCTTCTAGTTTTGCTACTTCATTTTTAAGAGCTAAAACTTCTTGTTTTTTATCTTTTACTGCAGCAACTTGTTGTTGATATAATGAGTCTTCTTTGACTAACCAATTATATCTTGCAGTTTCAACAGATTCTTGAGCTGATTTTAATAGATTTACAGCTGATTCATATGCTGTAATAGCTAAATTAGCAATTGTACCATCTATAGTTTTCATTGCTTCAAGTGTGCTTTCTTGAGACATATAGTCAAACTTAAATTCTTTTACATTTGTATATAATTCTTCTAATTTAGAGTTATATAATTCAACTGTTTCTAATTGATATAATTTAACAACTGCTAAGAGTTGACTTGTTTCCATTTCTTTAACTCTTTCTTCAGTTAAAGTAGG
>JAXFTN010000139.1:0-9313 GCA_034176765.1 Bacilli bacterium
AGTTTATGTTTGATATTCTAAAAACATGTCTATATGGATTATTAGCAATTTTGCTATCACCTTTTGTATGCTTATTTTTATTACTTTACGCAATATATGGAATATTTTTATTCTTATATATTTTAATAAGATCTATCGTTATCGATTTACGTAATATCTTTAATAGAAAAGGTGAATTTATTAATCCTTTTAAAGAATTACCTGAAGATGTCTTATGTCGTCAAATATTAGAACGTCAAAAAGAAGAATTACAAAACCCACAAGGTAGTGAAGTAAAAGAACAAGTTCAAAATATTATTTATCAACAAAACTTTTATGGAACTTTTCCACCTAATATGCAAGGTAACTTTCCAAACCCTCAAGGAATGCCAAATCCAAATAATATGATAAATAACCAACCACCTCTACCAAGCAATCAACAATTAAACAATCAAAACCCTTATCCTTATGCAAATTATAGTCCAATTGAACAACAACAATTTAATGCGTTAGGAAATTCAACTCCTGGAAATAATGTCATCAATCCTCCAAAAAATGACAATACATTAACAGATGACTTAGAAGATGATAAAGGAGGTAATGCTAAATGATTACACTCGTTCAATTATCAGAGAATGATAAAAGAGTTTTAATTGCTCTATTTATCGGCCTCATTATTATCTTTGCTTTAATTGGTCTTTTAGTCCGTCACTTATTTGCATCATTTAATAAGCAATCACGTTTAGTAGATACTTTCATGTATGATTTAGTTAAATTAAAAATTGTTGAAGATACTAAACATTTCAAAAGAGTTGCTTATCACAAAAGTCGTTATCATTTCTTTGCTAAATCTTGGAGACCTATCCTTATTATGACTGTAGGTTGGGTTATAATTGGTGTCTATTGCTTAGTTGTAGGAAATGGAGATATATCATTCTTATTTTCTAAAGACGAAGGAATCCTAACTTTATTCTTCTTGTTCGATTGGAAAAACATTCCTAAAAACGAATTTTTTGGAATAAAACTTCCTTCAGAATGGCCTCCAATATTAGTAACTGAAAATGGAAGAAAATGTACTCCACAATTCCTTTATGATAATCCACGTGCTTGGATATCATATATTTCTATACCTTTATTATTAACTGGTTTTATCTGGTATTTATGTACAGTTTTTTGTTTAATTGCTCGTACTTATAGAATCCGTAAAATGTCTATTGAAACTTTCTATAAAAATCTTGATAATTTAACTGAAGGTAATGGAGTAACAAATACTGAACAAAAATAAATCATCACTACTCGTGATGATTTTTTTGTTCTTCTTCTTTTTGTTTACGACGCTCTTCTTTTCTTAAACGTTTTGCATCTTCTTTTTCAATTCTTTCTTTTTGTTTTTCTTGAAATGCGTATACTTCTTTCATCATATTATCTTCTGGAACAAAAGAAGGAATAGCATCTTCAAATCCATCTTTAAACCATAATATATGTCCTGTTTTAGCAATACTTATAATATCAACTAACCACATAAAAGGTATCCCGAAAAAGAATAATAACGTTGCAAGTAAAGTCTCAAAAAATTTTGCATTCCTTACACTTTGTGATAGACGATAAAAGCCCCACGTTAAATCTAGTACTGGAAAAGCCATAAAAATTTTATAAGCTTTAGATCCTCTTTCCATGCCTATAGCAAAATTTGATTTCATTAAATAATCCCCCTACGAACATTAATAAATGATATAACGTCATCAATATTTTCGATAATCTTATTATCAGTTGTTTCGATTACAAATGTCATTTTTCCAGAATCATATTCATTTCTAACTTGAGCTAAATCAAAAGAATGTTGTACTAAAGCTTGTTTACTTTGACCACCAAGAACTCTACCACCTAATTCACGTACAAAATAAGACGTATCATAACCTGCTAATGTGCCAGTTCCTTCAACTTGTTTAGTAAATGCCGAATTAACAAATACTGAGTCAATAATTTTATTATCAGCACTATTTTCAGTCATCTCAACTTTAATTACAAAACTAGTATTATATGAATCTACAACTGCTAGTTCTTCATTTTCATTAATTAATTGAATAACATATTTTTTTCCAAAAGTATCTTGAATAGTTTCAAAATTTTGAGAGTTTGAAACAAAAACAAAATCATAATAGTTCTTAGGTAATTTCTTAACTTTATTAACAGAAATTACTAAACATGGATTTGTAGGATAAGAATAAACTTTAATTTCTTTACGATATCCTTGTTCATCAGGTAAAGTATATAAAGTATTTACATTTTGATTAGATCCACTTAAAACTCTAATTCCTTTAGAATCTTTAGTTAAAATATAATCGCCTTCTTCTAAAGAATATAGATCTAATCCTTCATTAATATATTTAGTCGCATCTTTTAAAGGGTAAACCGTTTCACTATTTTTAGAAGCACTACACACAGAAACAATTTGTAAACCTGATAAAGGAACAAAATTTAAAATATCAAACTTATCTTGAGATAGATTTAATGAATTACCATAAACAAAATAATCACCTAAATCATATGTTGATTCAAATAATTTATTGTATCTACCTATTGATTTAGAAGCACTCATTCCACATAAAGAAACTATTTCATCATCATGAGCAGTTACTTTATCAAAAATTGATTTACCAATAAAGAAACATAAATAAAAACATAAAATAGAATTAATAACAATTAAAAAAGTACGTCCTCTACGTCTAGATTTTTGGCGCAATAAAAATTCTTTTTCTTCTTCCGTATTATGCTCTTCGATTAAATCAGCCATAGAAGTACCTCCATTATATTTCTTTCTTTAAATATATCAAATTTTTAAGCATTAGTTAATATATTAAAAGTTTTGTTTTAAAATTGTATAACATGTGTATTAATTATTGTTATCAAAACAAATAATTTATTAACAAGTTCATCTTAGGTTAAATTAAAATTTTCCTATATAATATAATTTTTTTACTACTGATACAAAATCTATCATTCCATCTTTTTTACCTTTATTATCAAAATTATGGTTATTTAAGTCACGCAACGCATAGTTGCAAAAAAGCCATAAAGCTTATTACACTTTATGGCTATAAAATTAGAATTTTAAATTATTTGTAGTTCTTGGGAAAGGTTGAACATCACGAATGTTTTCAATACCTGTAACATACATTAATAAACGATCAAATCCGATACCAAATCCAGCATGTTTACAACATCCATATTTTCTTAAATCTAGATACCATCTTAATGGTTCAAGATCCATACCAAGTTCTTCCATTCTTGCTTTTAATAAATCATATCTTTCTTCACGTTGAGAACCACCTACTAGTTCACCAACTCCTGGAACTAAAAGGTCTGCTGCTGCAACAGTTTTATTATCATCATTGAGTCTCATGTAGAAAGCTTTAATATCTTTTGGATAATCAGTTAAGAATACAGGACCATTAACAACTTTTTCAGTTAAATAACGTTCATGTTCAGATTGTAAATCCATTCCCCATTCGATATTTGAGTTTTCAAATTTATGTCCACCTTCGACAGCTTTCTTTAATAATTCAATACCTTCACTATAAGACATTCTCTTAAAATTAGAATTTGCAACAAAGTTTAATCTTTCAAGTAATGTTTTATCAATAAATGAATTAAAGAATTCAAGTTCATCAGGACAATTTTCTAAAACATATTTAATACAATATTTTATACAATCTTCAATTAAGTCCATATCATCTTCTAAATCAGCAAATGCAATTTCTGGTTCAATCATCCAGAATTCAGCAGCGTGTCTAGTAGTATTAGATTTTTCAGCTCTAAATGTAGGACCAAATGTATAAACATCACGATAGTTTAAGCAGAATGCTTCAACTTGTAATTGACCAGAAACTGAAAGTGAAGCTGGTTTACCAAAGAAATCATTTGGATTTTTTAAATCTGTTACAACACGGAAAGCTTCGCCTGCACCTTCTGCATCATTTGATGTAATGATTGGTGTATGAACATATATAAAACCTTGACTTTGGAAAAATTCATGGATTGCCATAGATAAAACATTACGGACACGGAAGACAGCATTAAATGTGTTAGTACGTGGTCTTAAATGAGCTATTTCCCTTAAAAATTCAAAACCGTGGCGTTTCTTTTGTAATGGATAATCAACATCACAAGTTCCATCAACTACTACACTCTTTAATTGAATTTCAAATGGTTGTTTAGCTTCAGGTGTCAAAACAAAAGTACCAATGATACTAATTGCAGCTCCAGTTTGAATTTTAGAACAAGCTTCATAATCTTCAGTGGAATCTTTTGAATAAACTAATTGAGCATTTTTAAAAAATGTTCCATCATTAAATTCGATAAAACCAACTGAACCATTATCACGATTTGTTCTAACCCAACCTTCTAATTCAACATCATGAATTGATTCTTTTTCAAGTGAGTTACCATAGCGACATGTCTCATATAATTCTCTGACTGTTTTAAATTCTTCCATAACATTTCCCCCTTAGGTATTAATATTAAGTATTTAATATTATAGTGATATAAATAAATATTATCAATTTAAAAATAGTAATTTTTTATAAGGAATTTTATTTAAATTCGTTATATTTATCAATTTGCCATGATGGATCTACTGATAAAGATGAATCTGCAAATAATTTCTTTTCATATAATCTTAAAGCAACTTTCGCTATCATTGCAGCATTATCAGTACAACACCACATTGGTGGAATAATAACATCTACTTCAGTTCCTTTTAATTTAGAAGTAATTTGTTCTCTTAAATATGAGTTAGCACTTACTCCACCAGCAAGAACAACTTGTTTGACATTATATTCTTTTACAGCTCTTAAAGCTTTTTCAATAACCATTCCTATGGCTGTTTCTTGGAAAGAGCAACATAAATCATCACGATTTATTTGTTCACCCTTTTGTTCTAATTTATGTGCAAGATTAATAACACTAGTTTTTAATCCTGAATAAGAAAAATCATATGATTTATCATTCATTGGTGAAGGTAATTTGTAGGTATGTTTTCCAAGTTTAGCATATTTATCAATTGGAATTCCACCTGGATAAGGTAAGCCCATTACTCGAGCTACTTTATCATAACATTCACCAATTGCATCGTCTTTAGTTTCGCCAATTATATCAAAATCTAAATGATCTTTCATAATTACAAGTTCAGTGTTTCCTCCAGAAACAACAACAGCTAATAATGGAAATACTAAAGGCTTAATATATTCATTAGCATATATATGACCTGCTAAATGGTGTACAGGAATTAAAGGCTTCTTATATAAAAGAGCAAGAGTTTTAGCTGCTTGTAAACCAACATGAAGTGCACCAATTAATCCTGGACCACGAGTAACGGCAAAAGCATCAATTTCTTCAAAAGTTAAATTTGCTTTTTCTAATGCTTCTTTTAAAACAATGGCAATATTTTCACAATGTAAACGAGAAGCAATCTCAGGCATAACTCCACCATATTTTGCATGAACTTCAATTTGTGTAGAAACAATATTTGCTAATAATTCTTCACCTTTTACAATAGCAACAGCTGTTTCATCACAACTTGATTCAATTGCAAGAATTATTGGTTGTCCCATATATTAGTACCTCCTTTCACCATATAGATGGCATCTTCACCATCATCATAATAATGTTCTTTTATTGTAATTTTTTTGAATCCAATTTTTTCATAAAATTTAATTGCAGGTTCGTTAGTTACTCTTACTTCTAAACTAATTGTAGATACTTCTTCTTTATCCATTTCTTTAAAAGCCTCTTCCATTAGTTTAAAACCTAAATGATTTCTTCTAAATTCTTTTTTTACTCCTATTTGACAAATAGTTGCGCTATCAAAAGTAACCCAATAAATAATAAAACCTTTGCAAGTATTATCTTCATATAGAGCTAGCATCCTTGAAAAAGGATTATTAGATAGTTCAGATATTAACTGTTCTTCACTCCAAGGAGACATAAAACATTCTTGTTCAATATCTACAATGTCCTTGATATTTTCTTGATTAATTCTTCTAAAAGTAATCATAATTAATCCTTCAAATAAACAGGTGTTAAACCTAATGTATCTTTAACTGGCTCTAAGTGTTTTGCTAAATCAAATAGACCTTCAAGAATATCCACACTTTCACCTTCTAAATCCAAATGAGATAAATCGCCTCTTAATACATAATCTTTATGTTCATTAATATAATCAAGTAGACTATCATTTGTCATAATTTGGTCTTTTAAAATAACTTTTTCTCCTTCATACGCACCAACATAAGATCTACCGCTACGAGCATTAATAATACAAATAGATTTTTTATTTCCATCTTTCATAGCGTGTAAAGAAGAAATAGCATACAAAGGAACATTTAAAGCTAAAACCATAACTTTAGCAATAGTTAAGGCAATACGAACACCTGTATAACTTCCAGGGCCAATTGAAACAATAACAGAAGAAATATCTTTTCTTTCTAGTGAATTTCGATTTAATAATTTCTCTAATTCAGGAATCATTAATTCACTTTGTCTTTGCCAAGCTTGATAACTAATTTTATCTATAATTTGATCTTCATTTGCTATTGCAACTGAAAGAAATTCATTTGATGAATCTAAAATAACTTTTACCATATTAATTCATCTCCTTTATAGCATTGAAAAAATCAATATATCTTTTCGAATTTGTTTTAAATGTTATTTCTCTACTATTATCACCAGTATTTAAAATAACTATTTCTAAAATATTTGGTGGGATAAGCTTTTCAATAAAGTTAGGCCATTCAATAACAGAGACTCCTTTACCTTCAATAAATTCTTCTAAACCAATATCAGCATTTACTCCATCTTCTAAGCGATAGGCATCAATATGAAATAACGGAATTTTAGCATCGAAATAACATTTCATAATGTTAAAAGTTGGACTAGACACTTTTTCTTTTACTCCAAGTCCCAAAGCTATGCCACCAGTAAAGGCCGTTTTGCCAGCACCTAAATCTCCAGATAAAGTAATAACAGCACCAGGAAAAAGATAAGATGACAAAAGTGATCCTAATTTTTTTGTTTCTTCAACTGAGTTTGTTTGTATCCTAATTTCTTCCATAGTTTCACCTCGAATATGTATTATAGCACTACAAATTTAAAGTATTAATAACTTTTATCTTTTCCATAATGCTCATCTAAATATGCAATAAATTGTTTGTAATATTCATCTATCTTTTTATCAACAAAAGGGAAAACTTTTTGTTGCATAAGTGAATAAATATAGTCAACTTCATTTGTTAAAACTTTATCTAATCTATCACTATATTGATATTTATTTTTATGTCTACTATATTCATTTTCATCTAGAACTTTTATTGAGCCATTATGAAAAAGTTTTAAATCCAAATCATAATCGATATATTTAACAATATCTTTATCGATTAATGTTGGTGAAGCAATATTACAATAATAACTTATACCATCTGTTTTTATCATTGCTATTACATTAAACCAATCTTTAAATGAAAATATTGTAATAGCTGGTTCACGAGTAAACCATCTTCTTCCATCGGCTTCTGTAACTTTTGTTTTTTTACTACCAATGACAATATATTCTTCATTAATATCCAAGACTAATCCATTATCCCAACAACGATGTAATGAGCCATCATGTTTATAACTTTGGATTTGTACCCAATCTCCTTTTCTAATCATTTACATCAACTCATTTCTTCTAGAAAATATCAAAAATATTATAATGCTCCTAGTTGTAAAAGTCTATTTAATTATTGTATGAAAGTTACCTATTGTAAATATCTAAAATAGTTATAATTATCCTTGCTAAAAAAAATAAATTATTTATATATTAACAATGAATGCCTAACATCCACTTACTCCATACTTTAAAATTATTTAATATAATTTATTTTGTAAAATCTATATCATATCGAGTACCATGGGAAAAGTGTTCTCCAATAGTTAATTTAATTTGTAAAATAATTGTATTTTCATCTTGGAAATTGTTATGTCCATTATCAATCCTATTTGAAAAAGCACTTCTTAATTTATCAGTTATATTTTTATTACTATTTTTAACAAAATAACCTAGATTAATGCTTGTTCCATAAGCTGTCAACCATTCTCCGCATAATGAGACATTTAAATTTGCTTTAATATGTTTCATTTTTGAAGATAATCCATAAGTAATAACAGAAAATGAACCATCTTCAAAATAGGCATTAATTACTCTAACATAAGTCATATTATCTTTAGAAGTTACTAGAGCCATCAAAATATCTTTTTGAAATCTTTCATTCTTGATTTTAACAATTACAATATTTAATTTTTCAATATTATCCCTCTTATATTATAACTTTAATTTAGTATAATACTTATTTCATATAAAGAGTTCTCGGTAGACATAGTACATTAACTAAATTTTAATTAAACAACAAATAAACAAGATTTTAGTAAGATGTTTGATAATTATTATATATAATATTCATGAGAAGAATTATATGTACAAACCACCAATTTCTGCAACCTATACGATGCTAAAAAAATTGATTTTAATTTTTAATAAATTAATATAAATTGAAATGTTTACCTCATTAGAAATGCCTATTTCAATGCAAAACAAATAAAATCAAATGCATACAATCTTAACTGGACATAAAAATTCTCTTTCCTTAAGTCAAGCAAATGGTGTCATATCTGGACAATTAGCAATCGAACCATAAAAAGATATTCAGGAGCCTAAAAAGGCATACATTACATATTATATGATAATTCTATTTGATGGTTATATAAATTACTGAATTAAAAGCACACAGTATATTAACATACTTAGTTGATGAATAATCAGTAAAAATAGAATCAATGCTTAACGAAGTAAATGGTACGAATGTCGTCTTCATTGCTCAATCCAAAAAAAATATTCCACAATTGTTGATTGTTTTTCACTTTTAAAAGTAAATTTGTAACAAACTTGCTATTTGTCTCTTTTTTAGAAGCGATTGTTGCTAATTAATTACAACTGATTTTATTTTTATAAATTCAAAAACATCTTCTTTGGCTCTACAACATTATAACCTTCTAAACTTTATTCTTGGTTTGTAATTTGGTCAAGATTAAATTTTCAACCACAAGAATCACAAAATCCTCGAATCCATCAGCTCTATCTTGAATATTATTTTTACTTATCTCAAAAAAAGAAAACTTATATCGCGCATGATTATCATAAGCTATATATTTTTTCTTTACTTTTCTACTTTTCTTTTACTTTCCAAGCCTAATTCTTGATGGAAATATTTCAGAGTCGAGTATTTACTTAATAACTCAT
>JAXFTN010000140.1:0-15396 GCA_034176765.1 Bacilli bacterium
TGAAAAATGGTATAGATGGATTAATTAATAATAATTTAATTAATGTAAATACATTATCAAAAAAAGACATTAACTTACTTAAATGTACTCCTAGCGCCTTTTGTGGTTCAATTAGAAAAAAATTACTAGAGCCTTCTTTAATGGATAAAGAATATTTGAAAATTTTATCAACATTAAAAGCAAACAATATAAGATATATCTTTTTAAATGGTGGTAATGATTCTATGGATACAGCTTTAAAGTTAGCTAAATTTTTTGAAATGATCGATTATACATGTTTTGTTATAGGCATTCCTAAAACAATTGATAATGACCTATTGTGTACAGATCATACCCCAGGATATGGAAGTGCTGCAAAATTTATAGCTAATACTATGCAATGTTTAACTTATGATAATGAGTGTTATAGTAAAGGAAGAGTTAATATAGTTGAAATTATGGGAAGAGATACTGGGTGGTTAACAGCATCATCTATTCTTGCAATAAAGAACGATTGTGCTCCAGATTTAATTTATGTACCCGAGGTGGATTTTACAATTGAAAGCTTTCTAAAAGATGTTCAGGCAATATATAAAAAGAAAAAAAGAGCATTAATAGCAGTTTCTGAAGGAATTCATGATAAAAACGGAAAATTAATTTTACAAAGTTCAACAACTGATGCATTCAATCATACTCAATTAGGTGGGGTTGCTTATACCTTATCTCAGATTGTCCAAAAAGAACTTGGTATACCGACAAGAGCAATTGAATTATCTATTCTTCAAAGATCGTTTGCACCTTTAATTTCGAAAGTAGACCAAGTAGAAGCAATTAATTGTGGAAGAACAGCTGTCAGATTAGCTCTAAACAATGAAACATGTAAAATGGTTACAATGGTGCGCGCAACTAAAAAGAATTATAAAATCAAATACTCATGTCAAGATATTAAAGAAATTGCTAATAATATAAAATATCTTGATAAATGTTATATTAATAGAAAGAAAAATAATATTAATAAATCATTCTTGAACTACATTGAACCTTTAGTTAATGGTAAAACTAAAAATCAGTCAACCAATGGTTTATATGATTTTTCAAAAAAATTACACGATTAAAAAATATCCATACAATATGGATATTTTTATTTATTTTCATTTTTTTCTATCAATGATTCACTTACAAAGAATAAATGATCGCCAGCACGTTCAAGATTTGAAATAAGATTAATAAATACTCCTGAAGATTTAGGTAAACACTCATTATTCTCAAGTCTAGTAATATGTTCTTTAATCATTATAGATCTCAAATTATCAATGCTTTCTTCGCATTTATTAATTTGCTCAATAATTTTATTTTTAGTTTTATAATGTGAAGCACTATTTAAACTACTTAAATTATTAAATTGATCTTCTAACTTGCTCATACAAACTTTTAATTCCTCTATAACCTTATCAGAAAAAACAATCTCATTATTTATTATATTCTTAGTATAACCAATCATATTATCCGCAATTTCTACTAATCTATAAAAATCGTTTATTATTTTATGAAGTCTAGAAATTTCTTGTTCTTGAGTATCTAATTTACAGGTAGAAGAAATTTTAACTAAATAGGAAAGCAACTCTTCATTTAATGATTGTATATGTTGGATATCTTCGCGTAACTTATGTCTTCGTTCATAATCTCTTGCAATAAGCATATCAAAACCATTCTTTAAGGCAGTCATTGATAATTCACCCAATCGAAATGCTTCTTTTGTTGATTGATCAATAGCAATTGAAGGTGTATGAAGAAAACGGTCATCAATAAATGTAGTGACTTTTTCATTCTTTTTGTCTTTAATAATGATTTGAGATAAACTTACAAAATATTTACTTAAAGGAGCAAAAATTAAGGTACATAAAACATTAAAAAATGTATGAAACATAGCTATACTAGTTTGTGGAGCTCCACTAAACCATTTATTAAATGTCGCATCCATAAAATTAGGTACACATAACAAGAAGACAAAAAATAAAATGGCACCAAATGTATTAAACATCAAATGTATCAATGATGTTCTTTTTGCATTGACACTAGCACCTAATGAGGAAATCAGCGCTGTAGAACATGAACCTATGTTAGAACCTAAAATGATATATAAAATTGCATTACCACCTGTTTCTCCACCACCAATAACCATTCCAACTGCTACCATAGAGATCAAAATTGTTGTAACTGCACTAGATGATTGAACTAAAGTTGTAAATATAATTCCAAAAATTAATAATAAAAAAGGGTTGCTACAAGAACTTAAAAATGATGTAACTTCTGGTAGTGTATTAAAAATAGACATAGAATTTTTCATAATTGATAAAGCAACAAAAACAAGACCTAAACCAGCTATAGCTAATCCTGTTGTTTTAATTTTTTCTTTTTTAAATGCCATATATATAGTCATTCCTACTATTGATAATAAAGTAGCATATAAAGCAACATCAAAACTTCCAAGAGCAGCTATTTGTGCAGTAATTGTTGTGCCTATATTAGCACCCATTATCATAGCAGTAGCTTGAATCAATGACATTGCACCTGCATTAACAAAACCAACTATCATTATAGTTGTAGCACCACTAGATTGAATAATAGCCGTTGTTAAAGCTCCAATACCAATACCAGCTGGTATATTTTTTGAAGTTTTAGAAAAAAGTTTTTTAAGACCAACATTAGCAAGTCGCTCTATATTATCAGAGAGCATTTTGAATCCAACAAGCAAAATACCTAGACCACTTAATAATGTAATAATCGCTTCAATTACTTCTATTGTCATAGATCCCCCTTGAAAAACATAATATCCTATTAAATATTAAGTTTATTATTAAAATACCAAAGATTTTTCAATTAAATACTTAATATTAAAAATATTGGTAAAAACCAATATTTATTTTGTGCCGAAAATTCTATCACCAGCGTCACCTAAACCTGGTAGAATATATCCTTTTTCATTTAGTTTTTCATCTAGAGCAGCTAAATAAATATGTACATCAGGAAATGCTTTCTCAACAGCTTCTACACCTTCTGGACAACCTACTAGACACATTAATCTTATATTTGAATAGCCTCTAGATTTAACAGCATTAATCGCAGCGATTGCACTACCACCTGTCGCTAGCATTGGATCTACAATAACTACTAAAGGATTTTCTGCTACAGGTAGTTTAAAATAATATTCAACAGGTACAAGTGTTTCTTCGTTTCTATACATACCGATATGACCAATTCGTGCAGTTGGAATCATATTTCTCACACCATCTACCATTCCAATACCTGCTCTCAAAATAGGTGCTAATATAATTTTATTAGCTAACTTTTTCTTAGGTAATTGAACACCAGTAGGAGTTTCAATTAATTCATTTGAATCATTAACATTAATATCTTTAAAAACTTCAAAACTCATTAATGATCCTATTTCATCTAGAGTTTCTCTAAATTCTTTTGATTTAGTATTTTTATCACGCATTATAGATAATTTGACTTGTATAAGTGGATGCTTAACTATTGTTAACATAAATTTTCCTCCCTTTAAAACTTTTCTTTTTCATTTTATACTATAATCCATTTATTTAAAAGTTTTTTTTAAATAAAATCTTAATACTAAATTCTAATTGGATAATTATTTTTGAGGTTATCCACGTATACTAAAGAGTATGTTCAATTAAATAACACAAGTTAGTTATTAAAATTATTTTTGTAAACAAAATTTTAAAATTTAATATTATATTAATATTTCTAATATTTTGACATCTGTTTTTCATATTCTTTATTAGAATAAAGAATTACTTCTTTTTTAAACATAGAATACATTATGTTAAATATTAATCATCTTTTTATAAAAATTAAATCGATCAATTACTCTTTTATTTACTTTTACTAATTATTATATATATTTAGTTATAATATCATGATTTTTTAATACTGTTATTCCATATCTCATATTAAAAAACAAAAATATTAAAAAGTGCTATTTAATAATTATAGTTAGTTCGTATCTCATGATCGAGTTTTCAATCATCAACAAACATTTCTGCTAATTGTAATTTTTTAAAACGTTACATTCATAATAAAAAACCCATCTATTGTAACTTCTTCTAGTTCAATAAATGGGGTAATTTTATTACCGTTGGTGACCCGTACGGGATTCGAACCCATGAATGCATGCGTGAAAGGCATGTGAGTTAAGCCTCTTCTCCAACGGGCCATGGCGCCTAGCATAGGACTCGAACCTATGACCGATCGGTTAACAGCCGATAGCTCTACCGACTGAGCTAGCTAGGCATACTTGCGAACACTTGGTTACGCAAGAAAGATATTATCATACCTTTTTTGAAAATGCAATATTAATTTTTAAAATTTATATTTTTTTCTCAATAGATTTGACAATATCACCGATTGTAATAAAGCTTTGCATTTCTTCGTTCTCAAATTCAATACCAAAACTTTCTTCAATCGCATAAAGCAATTCAATTTTATCTAAAGAATCAAGTCCTAAATCTTCTAGTTTTGTCTCATCTTCTAATTTAGCATTAGGTGACTTTGAAGCGAATACTTCAGATAATTTTAATCTAATATCCATATATAATACCTCTTTATGATGTTATTTTATCATTTTATCTTATTAATTTCTACATAAAATATTTTAATTAGGTATTATATTGTTATTGTTTCACTATCTATGCTAATTGAATTAGCTTCTATATATTCTGTAAATGAGCATATATAAGCAAAAAAATCATTGTATTCAAATTCCCAATCATAACTAGTTGATGCATTATAATATTCATATGAAAGAGTATATGATTCGTAATTATTGTTATTTGACAATTTAAAATTATTTGTAAACTGTTCTAATCTAATAAAATTTGGTTCATATAGGTTAATATTATTTTCTGCATCTATTAAACTACTGATATATTCATATGAATAATTTCCTTCATTTGCCGTTTTTGAATAATATATATAATCATGAGACACTTTTACATCAACAACTATTTTGTATGAATTATTATTGTCATCATAAGAGTCGTAATATTCACCATTATGAGATAAAGAATTAGTTTTATCGCTTAAAGAAACCTCTAAATATTTTAATTTAGCTATACTATATACCCTACAATATGCTTCTAACCCATCAATAGAGGCTTTTATATTAACATATCCTTTATAATCATCTAATCTCCTAATAACAGCCTTGTCTCCACTTATTGCTTCTACAGATACTAATTCAGGAAAATCTGATGTCCATACTACTTTTGAAGTATGATTGCTTGGGGAAACATTTACTGATAATTCATAATCAGTATTTTTTAATCCCTTAATTACGCCATAATTTAAAAATGAATCACCAGTTATTAATTCTTCACCATCTTGTAATTCATTATTCATAGTTTTATTATTGTCCTTAATTAAATTACTAATACCAATACTGCCACATATCATAAAACAGCAAACTACTAATAAATTGGTTTTATTATTCATAATTTCCCTCCTATTTACCAATTACCAATTAATACTTTTTTCTTTAAAATTACTTCATTTGTAGTAAATCCAATAATCATAAATTTACTTTCTTTTTTAATTTCATAACTTAATAAGTCTCCGTATTTAGGGTTGCAATTATCAGTGCAAATTAGTTTTACTGCATAAGTATTTTCAAAATTGAATTGTAAATCTTCATCAATCTTACCGTTTTTTGAAATCAAATAATCAGATTCTTGTGAAATATCAATTAGATTCATTTTAATTTTGGAGTATTGGCTGATATCATAACATAAACTAATGCCAATTATAATCATTGATGATAAAACAATATAGTATATTTTTTTAACCATTTAATCCACCAATAATTAATGATACAATACTGAATAAAAATGATGAAAAAAATAATATTATTAATAGTAAAGGAAGAATATTATTCCTCTCACTTAATTCACAAGAAAGCTCTTCTTCTAATTTATCTTGCTCATCTTCTATTATTTCTACAGCTTGTTCTAATGTCTTTTGATATTTCAAATTCTTGTATTTTTTAACAGTTTCAACAATTATGGCTGAGTTCATATATGGATTATTACTTTTATAAAAAGCTAATTGATGTGAAATATCTATGCAATTAGAAATAGATAAAAATTTCTCAAAGTCATTTTCTTGATAAAAACAAAATAAAGTTAAGTATTCAAGAAACTGTTCATAATTCTTTTTTTCAGCATATATATTGTTCTTTTTTTTAATAAATATAAAAAGTAGATTTGAGACTGCAATTAAGAATATTACTAAAAATAAATTAAAAATACTAAATGAAGAGTAAAGAATTATAATGCTAGGAATCATACATATTAGATTTAAAAAGATTATTGAATACTTTTTATTTGTTAATTTTAAAAAGATGTTTTTAATTTTTTCCATGTTCTTTCCTCTCAAAAATACTCATTAAATATTTTTCATATGTCATAAATGCTATTATAGATATAAGTGTTAAACTGCAGATTCCAATAACAGAAGAAGAATAGACTAAAAAGTATTTCGTAAAAAGAAATCTAATAAGTGTGATCGATAACATACATATGAATAAAAGTTTTAAATTTTTATCATTATTTTTTTCTGTTTTTACATTTCTTTGAATAATATTTTTTTCATTATTAAAATACTTTTTCATAAGACATAATAAAAGCTTTTTCTTATCTTTTATGTTGTCATTTGTTTTTATGTGATAAAAAGCATTGAAATATTTATCATCAAAATAAACCTTCATATTTTCGAGCAAATCTAACTCTGACTGTTTATTAACTGGTAATAAGGTTTCATTATTAAAATTGATCTTTAAAGAATCATACAAATCGATTACTGAAACTTCATGATCTTGGATTATTTCATCATAATATGAATGAAAAAAAACACTTTCTAAATTTACATCCTTATTTTCTTTATAATTCTTCATTTGTTTAATAAATATAAATAACAATATAATTAAGCTTAATGAAGAAATCAAAACACTATTAGTTACAAGAAAAAGTAATATTATAAAGGAAATAGATAGAATGATTGCCTTCTTATTCATTTACAAACCTCCCATTTGTTGTGACCTTGTATGATACAGATTTTTGAAATTTAGTTAATAAATTTATCTTAAAAAAGATAGAAATCTTTACTTCATCAGGTAAATCATTTTTAAGAAATTCAATATTATATTCTAATTTTTGAAATTTACTATAATTATCTTCTATATATTTATCTACATTTTTACTCAATAGATTTACATTAAAATATGGTTGATAGTTATCAGTTGCTAATACACACTTTTTTACTATATTTTTTGTCTCATCTACAAATAAAGAATTTATATTTTTTAGCTCAGCTAAATCACCTGTATAAACAACTGAAGAAATAATAATAAGCATGCCTAATAGTATTTTAAACATTAATCATTCACACTCGTTTCTATACAAAACATTGATGTTACACAATCACCTAAAAAAGCATTCAACGAAATATATTCAAAATCATATTGAAACTGAAATTTACTAAATCCAATATTTTCTCCAATGAGTGATATATGTATATTTTTTAACAAATCAAATTCAGAAAAAGGTAAATAAAAATTATTAGTTTTTTTAAAATAATCTCCTGATTTATATGACATCATTAATGTATCTTCATCAAAAAACATAGTTTTGAATCTCACCTTAACCTCATTATTTTTAATGAAAAATTCTATAGGAACTTTATAGCAATTACGTTCACTATCGTATGTTAATCTAGGAAATGTACCATCTGGCACAAAAATAGCACAATAACCTTGACTATCTGTCAAAGTATCATCCATCAAATTTTCTAAATTTATCGATAATGATGACAAATCGAGTCTATGATATACATCATTTTCTATTATTTCATTAAATCCATTAAATGAAATTTTTTCATAATAGTACCTATCTAAACTATAATCTTGATTAACATATTTCAATTTTCCATAATATTTCTGATTAAAATCAGTAATATAACCTAAATTTAATTCACTAAGATCAAATGATAAACCATTATAATAATCACTATTTTCAAAAAGTATTTTATATTTAAATTTATTAGTTCCATCTAAAAGATCCTTTTTTGGTATTTTTAATTCTAAACTAACATTTAATGTATCAAAACTATTTTCGTAAAACAAATTATTATTTAAATAAAAAGTAAATTCATTTCTATAATAACTTGGAATATTTCCTTCAATATAATCATGATACTTAATGTTAACTAAAATATTTTCATCATCAGAATAAAAATCATAAATAACATTGTCTAATGTTCCTTCATTAATACTTATAGATGAACTCCCTAATATCGATATAAAAAAAGACATAAAACCTAATAAAACTTTATTAATTTTCACTAAAAATAATATAAAAAATTTTCTAAACTCTTTCTTTTATATCGATAATATGTAGAGCGAGAAAGTGTTTCTAGATACCAAAAAGGATTATTGTTCTCTTTAATAAACATATTTTGAATTATTTCTTGTTCTTCCTTTTTAAGTGATCCTATTATTGATTCAATGGCTAAAATATACTCTTTAGCACTTAATGCCTTTACATCATCTTCTAAAAACTTCAAATAGTACTTCCTTTCATGAGCTTTATTAATATCTACAAGACATTCTATTTTTGCCTTTTTGTAAGTATTAATAATTTCACTCACATACTTCGATAATACTTTTATTGGTTCATTTTTTAGTTCCATGTAGGCCTCCTTAACTAATAAATATGCAACAATTTGTAAACTTCCTAAAAAAAATAGTAAAAATTTTTAAATAACATAAAAAAAGATTAGTGTTATCAACACTAATCTTAATGTTTTTTAGATATCTTATTTGCTTAATGCTTCATATACTGCAACAGCACATGCAACCGTTGCACCAACCATTGGGTTATTACCCATACCAATTAATCCCATCATTTCTACGTGAGCAGGAACTGAAGAAGAACCAGCAAATTGTGCATCACCATGCATACGACCCATAGAGTCTGTTAAACCATATGAAGATGGACCAGCACCCATATTATCTGGATGTAATGTACGACCAGTACCACCACCAGATGCTACTGAGAAATATTTAACATCATGTTCAAAGCACCATTTTTTGTATGTACCAGCTACTAAATGTTGGAAACGAGTTGGGTTTGTTGAGTTACCTGTAATTGAAACATCAACTTGTTCCATTTTCATAATAGCAACACCTTCTAGAACATCATTTGCACCATAGCATTTGATTTTTGATCTTTCTCCATCTGAGAAAGCAACTTCACGAACAACTTTTACAGTTGAAGTATAGAAATCATATTCAGTTTCTACATATGTGAATCCATTAATACGAGAAATAATATAAGCTGCATCTTTACCTAAACCATTTAAAATAACTCTTAATGGTTCTTTACGAACTTTATTAGCAGTTCTAGCAATACCAATAGCACCTTCAGCAGCAGCAAATGATTCATGGCCTGCTAAGAAACAGAAACATTTTGTGTTTTCTCTTAATAACATTGCACCTAGATTACCATGACCTAAGCCAACTTCACGTGTTTCAGCAACAGATCCTGGAATACAAAATGCTTGTAATCCAAGTCCAATTTTTTCGGATGCTTCTGCAGCTGTTTTAACTCCACTCTTAATAGCAATAGCACAACCTAATGTATAAGCCCATACAGCATTTTCAAAGCAAATAGGTTGAACACCCTTGACGATTTTTTCTACATCAATACCATGAGCTAAGCATAAATCACGAGCATCTTCGATTTTTTCTAAACCGTACTCTTTACATGCTTTATTAATTCCGTCAATACGACGTTCATAGTTTTCAAATAATGACATATCCGCTAATCCTCCTATTCTTTACGTGGATCGATATGTTTAGCAGCGCCTTCATAGCGTCCGTATGTACCGATACAACTTTCATATGCTTCTTTAGGATCTTTACCAGCTTTAATAGCAGCCATCATTTTTCCTAAATGGACAAATTTATAACCACAAATTTCATTGTTGTCATCTAGTGCAACACTTAAAACATAGCCTTCAGCCATTTCAAGATAACGAGGACCTTTAGCTAATGTACCAAACATAGTACCAACTTGTGATCTTAAGCCTTTGCCTAAATCATCAAGTGTTGAACCTACTGGTAAACCATTTTCTGAGAAAGCAGTTTGTGTACGTCCATAAACTAATTGTTTGAAAATTTCTCTCATAGCTACATTGATAGCATCACAAACTAAGTCAGTATTTAAAGCTTCTAAAATAGTTTTTCCTTGTAAAATTTCTGCAGCCATTGCAGCTGAGTGAGTCATACCTGAGCATCCAATTGTTTCAACTAATGCTTCATGGATGATACCACCTTTAACATTTAATGTTAATTTACATGCACCTTGTTGAGGAGCACACCAACCAATACCGTGGCTTAAACCAGAAATATCAGTGATTTGTTTTGACTTGACCCATAAACCTTCTTCAGGAATTGGAGCAGGTCCATGATCGCAACCTTTGCGAACAGAACACATTTCGTTTACATCTAATGTGTATTCAATTTTACCCATTTTTTTACATTCTCCTTCCAAAATGAATAGATATAATTCTACCTCTTAAATATTCGCACAAAATCAATAAATATTCAATAATAAAAGGTAATATATCGATAAAATTTTGCCGAAATAAATTACTTAATTTTATCTTTTACATTAAAGTGAATAATTATTATAAAATAAGTTTCAAAAAATAATTTTTTTAAAATAAAATACGTGTATAATAAAATAAAAGTAGGGAGTGGTCTAATGATAGTTTTAGTTGGAGCATCGGCAAGTGGAAAAACTGAAGTTACTAAAGTACTTGCTAAAAAATATGATTTTAAAAAATTTATTACACATACTACACGACCAATTAGACAAGGCGAAATAAATGATGTTGATTATCATTTCGTTACCAAACAAAAGTTTGAAGAATTAATTAAACAAGATTATTTCATTGAATATACCATTTATAATGGTAATTACTATGGTACATCAAAAAAAGAAATTGATGATAATAAAGTTGTTGCTATTGATATTAATGGTCTAAATTCATTCAAAAAACTAAATAATAAAAATATTGTTTTTTTTAAATTATTAGCAGGAGAAAAAACACGATTCAACCGAATGTTGAATCGTGGCGATACCTTAGAAAATACCAATTCAAGAATAATTAATGACCGTTCAAAATTCGCTGATGATATTTTCCCTGATGTCGATTTTGAAATTAATACTGAAAATTTAGATATTGAAGGCGTAGCTGATTTAATATATAAACTTTACCAAGAAAAGATTAATCAATAATAAATTTTGAATACATTTTCTTTGTTCGTTCATTAACGAGGATGGTTAAATAATAACCGTCCTCGTTTTCTTTTATTTCTTGTATAAACCCGCTTTTTTGAAGGGCATATAAATTCTCACTAAAAGGCAAGAACATATTTACTTTTTCCCAGTCTCTACAAATATGATTCATAATCAATTTACAAATTTCGTCTATATCATCTGTAGTAGTCAAGGAAGTAAATAAAGAATGTTCATCAGGAATAAAAGGGTAATGTTCAATTTTATCCACTTTATTATATAAATAAATCATAGGTATATTTTCATCAACACCAATTTCCTTTAATGTATTATTCGTCGTAATAATTTGATTTTTATATTCATTATCAGAAACATCAACTACCTGAATTAGTAAATCAGCTTCCTTGATTTCTTCTAAAGTAGATCTAAATGCTTTAATTAATGTTGTAGGTAAATTATCAATAAAACCTACTGTATCCGTTAATAAAAAAGAAGGATATTTTGTAATATCAATATATCTAGTTGAAGTTTCTAAAGTTGCAAAAAGACGATCTTCTTGTAATACTTTTTTCTCATTAGATTTTTTATCAGCTTCAATAAAAGTATTTAATAGAGTAGATTTTCCAGCGTTAGTATAACCGACAATAGCAACAATAGGTAAATTACAATTACTTCTTCTTTGTCGATTATGTGCCCTTTTACTAACTAAGCTTTCGAGTTCAGCATTTTTTTGAGCTAATAAAACGCGATATTTATATCTATCTATATCAATTTGTTTTTCTCCACTTCCCTTATTATGAGCTCCTCCCCCAGAAGTAACTTGGGAAAAATTTGCTTCTTTTTCAACTAAACGAGCTCTTAAATATTGCAATGTAGCAATTTCTACTTGAAGTTTAGCTTCTTTAGTTTTAGCTCTTTGAGCAAAAATTTGAAGAATGATACCTGTTCGATCATAAATTTCTTTTTTAAATAAATCTTTTAATGTACGAAATTGCAATGGACTTAAATCACAATTGAAAACTATAGAATCGATATCTTCAAGTGGACGAATGTAGGTGATAATCTCACTAATTTTTCCACTTCCAATGTAAGTATTTTTATTAATTTCATTTATATTTTGAGTATAAAATCTAACAGCTTCCATATCTAATGAACCTATTAAATTTATAATTTCTTTGTCTTTACGAGTAGTATCCTCTCCGCATAATGATGCACTTATAACAATTACTTTTTTCATAAATTTACCTCCTATCCAATGATATCTTCAGCACCTTCAATAACTGTTGAAGATTTAAATAAAGTAAATAATCTAATTATTGCTGCAACTAAAACTAAAAAAGAAGCAAAGAAATAACCAAAATTTGTGGTTGTTGGATTTCTTCTATATGTCCTTAAAGTAGTATATACAAAATAAAGAGCTGCAATAATAACAATCATTAATGATAGTTCACCAAGTTTACCAAGACGAGTTAATTCGTCACTAGTGTTATTGTTATTAATGACATTATATTTCCTTCTTACAGTTATATATATAGCAATTAAAATAGCTACAATCAATAGTAAAGACATTATAATATCTAGATTAAATGTCTCAACTTGTTGATCTATATTTTCATCATTACATGAACTATTCATTAGTAGCCTCTATAAAATTATATAGAATGACTTCTATTTTTTTTAACGAAATAATATATTTATTTTTACTTAAGTTTTGAAATTATATCTTCAGTTTCTAATATTAATTGAGCATTATTTTTTTGGAAATATCTAGATGGCTTAATTGCTTTTGGGTATCCACCAATATGAAATAAACCTCTAGGACCTAAATATGTTCCATTTTTTATTGTTTTATTAGCAACACATTTTAATAATCCTAAAGATGCTTTTGCAGTACTATGTACAAAAATTGGAAGTAATTTTGTAGCTAGCCATTTAAACCATCGCGCAAATGAATTACCTTTTGAACTAAAAATATTTGTAGAAGCAATTCCAGGATGAGACATTAATACTTTAGTATTATATCCTTGAGTTGCTAAGTAACAAAAGCCTTTTCCAATTGCTAACTTGCTTAAATTATATTCTATATTTGTATTTTTCATGGATTTCGATAAAAAGTCTAAAGACTTAAATTTATTAAAATTAGCTGCAATAGAACATTCAAAAACAAGTCGAGAATCATCATTTTTTTCTAATAGAGGCAAAAATAATTTAGAAAGATAATATCCACCCAAATAATTAGTCATGATAGTTAATGGATAGCCGTTACTAGCTTTTGAATCTTTAGCAGGATGATAAATACCTGCATTATTAACTAACGCAAACAAAGAATTGTATTTTTCTAAGTATTTAGAATAAAAAGTTTCAATAGATTTGATGTCTGATTGATCATATTCCATTATCTCTAAAGAAGCATTTGGAATATCTTTTAAAATATTGGCTTTAGCATTTTCAGCTCTATTGATTGAACGACATGCCATTATTACATGAGCACCTAAATAACATAAATATTTTGTTAACTCCAATCCAATTCCACTATTAGCACCTGTAACAATTATGTTTTTTCCTTCTAAAGAACAACAATTCTTTTCTACCCATTTTAAATACTTCATAATGCATCCTCAATAATTCTATTCTTCTTCACTTAATTTCTTAGTAACTTTGATTTGTTCAACAGTAAATTCATCAGCTTTCGTAATTAAAACACTTAAATTTTTATATTCAAAAGTATCATTAACTTTTGCAAAACGTCCAAGTTCTTCTTGACACCATCCATTTACTGTAGCTGAATCTCCTTCATAGTCATCAATATCTAGATCAACTAAATTAAAGAAATCTTCAATATTCATAGATCCATCAACTAAAAATTCATTTTCATTTCTTACAATATAATCTTCTTCAACTGTATCCATTTCGTCCCAAATATCACCTACTAATTCTTCAACAATATCCTCTAAAGTTAAAATACCAGCAGTTCCACCATATTCATCTTTAACAATAGCAAGATGATGATGTGATGATTTAAACTCTTCTAAAATACTAGAAATTTGTTTAGATTCTGGAACATAATATGGTTCTTCTAATAAGTCGTTAATATCAATATTAGTGATACCATTATTTAATAATTTCAAAACTTCTATTGATTTTACAACACCAATAATATTATCCAAAGATCCATTATAAACAGGAATTCTTGAGTGAGAAAAAATCTCAATATTTTTAGTTAATTCAGAAATATCATCATTAATGTCATAACCAAATACATCTACTCGAGGTGTCATGATTTCATAAGCTGTAATATCAGTAAAATCAATTGCAGATTTAACTAACTCAAGTTGAGATTCATCTATTAATCCTTCTTCTTCAATAGCTTCAGCCATCTCAATAAGTTCATCATCAGTAACACTTTCTTCCTTTTCTTCATCATCAACTTCTTCTTTTTTTGGTCTAAATAGAAGTCCAGCTAACTTTGAAATTGGCCAAACAATTGGGAAGAAAAGATATTTTAAACACTTAATAATAATTGCAAATAACTTTGACAATGGAAATGAAAAACGCATACCTAGTACTTTAGGGAAAATTTCACCAAGCACAAGTAAAATAACTAAAACAATAATGGCACTCAAAGTCGAAGCTAATGTAGTTCCAAGTTGTGGTGCTAATAATTCATTAAAAATATTAGCTCCAAAAATTGATGCAGCAATGTTAACTAAATTATTTCCTAATAAAATAGTAGATGTTGTAACATCAAATTTTTCAACATTATCTAAAGCAACTTTCGAAAATAAATTACCATTCTCACTATCTTTCTTTAATCTTAATCTATTAACTACAGCATAAACAGTTTCACTAGATGAGAAAAAAGCAGATAAAAAGATACATATAGTAAAAATAACAATTGAAACTATCATTTATTTTTACCTCCTTTACTCAAATTCTTTTTGATAAGGAAGGTACCTTCTTTACTAAACTCACCGATAAGTTCTTCTAAAATATCATCCATTGTTACCATACCCATAGTTTGTTTTAAATTATTTCTAAC